>CANQIM010000045.1 GCA_947624075.1 uncultured Bacilli bacterium
AAGACATATGGCTTTTCTTCAACAAAAGCAGAAATTACTTCATCATCATCTTTTAGTTTCATACATGAGGTTGCTTTATTATATCTTTGTAGTTTGAAATCTTTTAATTTACTTCGCTTAATCATACTATTTTTAGTTGTAATAATAATATTTTTATCGCTTTCAAAATCATAAGCTGGTATAGCACTTATAATACTTTCTTCTTTAGGAAGTTCAATAATATTACTAACATGTTTAGGCATATCTTTCCATTTTAAATCAGGAATTATATGAACCGGTACATGAAGATAATTACCTCCATTAGTAAAGATAAGTAAAGTATCAGTTGTCGTCATTTCATAAATTCCTAAAATATAGTCATTTTCTTTTATAACAGGGCTTTCATCTTTAGAAGCAGAATAACTTCTAAATGATGTTCTTTTGATATAGCCATCTTTAGTTAACATGACAACGACATCTTCTTTAGGAATTAATTCAGTTGCTTCTATTTTTATTTCGGTAATTTCTTCTTTTATTTCGGTAAGACGTGGTGTAACATATTCTTTTTTTACATCACGTAAATCTTTTTTCATAACACTTTTTAAGACATCTTCACTACCTAAGATAGCGCTTAATCCATTGATAATTTTTTCTAAGTTAGCAAGTTCATTTTCTAAAGCAACAACATCAGTATTTGTTAAACGATAAAGTTGCAATGTAACGATAGCTTCAGCTTGTTCTTCGGAAAAAGTAAATTCTTTTACCAAGTTGTCTTTAGCATCAGCTTTATTTTTAGAACCACGAATAACTTTAATTACTTCATCCAAAATAGATATACATTTAATTAAACCTTCAACAATATGAAATCGTGCTTTGGCATGACGCAAATCAAATTCTGTTCTTCTTTTAACTACTTCTTTTTGGTGAGCAATAAAAGCATCTAGTGCACCTTTTAAACCTAATAGTTTTGGTCTTTTATTAACTATGGAAACAACATTAAAATTATAACTTATCTGCATATCAGTATTTTTAAGTAAGTAGTTGATGATTAAATCAGTATTAGCCGTTTTCTTAATATCAATTACTATTCGAATATCACTTGCAGACTCGTCTCTAACTTCAATAATTCCTTCGATTTTTTTATCGATGCGGATGTCATCTATTTTTTTAACCATTAAAGCTTTGTTAACTTCAAAAGGTATTTCGGTAATAACTATTGATTTTTGATTTTTCTCTTCTTCAATACTATATTTACTTTTAACTATGATTCGTCCACGACCTGTTTCATAAGCATCTTTTATGCCATCAAGTCCTTCAACAATACCACCTGTTGGAAAGTCTGGTCCTTTGACAAACTTCATTAACGTCTCAAGTTCACAATTAGGATTATCAATTCGATAGATAGTTGCATCAATTACCTCATTTAAATTATGAGGAGGAATATTTGTCGCATAACCTGCTGAAATTCCTTGAGCACCATAAACTAAAAGAGCAGGAAACCTTGCTGGCAAAACTGTTGGCTCTACTGTTGAATCATCAAAGTTAGGAGCAAATTCAACGGTATCTTTGTCAATATCACGAAGCATTTCATTAGCTATTTTTGAAAGACGTGCTTCAGTATAACGATAAGCAGCAGGACTATCACCATCTATTGAACCATTATTTCCATGCATATCAATATATGGAAGACGTGTTTTCCAAGGTTGACTCATACGCACCATGGCATCATATATTGAAGTATCACCATGAGGATGATAATTACCGATAACGTCTCCTACTGTTTTAGCACTTTTACGATAAGGCTTATCAAAGGTATTTTTCTCCTTATTCATTGAATAAAGAATTCTTCTTTGAACGGGCTTTAAGCCATCTCTTGCATCAGGAATAGCACGATCTTGAATAATATATTTGGAATAACTTCCAAAACGTTCTCCCATTATATCTTCCAAAGTATAATCAAATATCTTCTCAATTACCTCTTCGGTTTCTGTTTTTTTTCTTGGCATACTATCACCTATTTCTTTTATATTTCATAACTATCTTCTAAAGTGAACTCAACATTTTCATCAATCCATTCTTTACGAGGAGGAACATCATCTCCCATAAGAATAGAAACACGTTTTTCAGCAAGTTGAGCATCTTCAATATTAACTCTAATTAAAGTTCTACTACCAGGTCTCATTGTTGTTTCACATAACTGGTCTGCATTCATTTCACCAAGACCTTTATATCTTTGAATCTCACATTTTTTGCCCTTAGCTTTTTCTTGCATTTCTTCAATGGTATAAGCATATTCTATTTCTTTACCACTTTGAATTTTAAAAAGAGGTGGCAAAGCGACAAAAAGACGACCGTCTTCAATCAAAGGCTTCATATAACGATAAAAGAATGTAAGTAGTAAACACTGAATATGACCTCCGTCTTCATCAGCATCACTCATGATAATTACTTTATTGTATTCACAATCTTTGATATCAAAGTTAGCACCATATCCAGCACCAATCGTATAAATCATGGTATTAATCTCTTCATTTTTTAAAATATCTTCTTCCCTTGTTTTCTCTGTATTTAAAACCTTACCACGTAAAGGCAAAATGGCTTGATAACGTCTATCTCTTCCCTGTTTTGCTGAACCACCTGCAGAATCTCCTTCGACAAGGAATAATTCTTTTTTATCACGATCTTTACTTTGCGCTGGAGCAAGTTTACCAGATAAAGAACGTTCTTTAGCATTTTTCTTAGTACCTTTTCTTGCTTCTTCACGAGCTTTACGAGCTGCTTCTCTAGCAACTTTACTACGCAAACTTTTATTAATTATTTCGGTTGCGATTGTTTTATTTTCTTCTAAATAAACTTTTAATTGTTCAGTTGTAATAGCTTCAACAACATTTTTAGCAGCAGGTGTTCCAAGTTTTCCTTTTGTTTGACCTTCAAATTGTAAGATATTTTCAGGAATTTTTAAACTAATAACAGCTGTTAATCCTTCACGAACATCGCTACCTTCCAAAGCTTTATCTTTATCTTTTATAAAATTATTACTTTTAGCATAATCATTAAATACTCTTGTTAAAGCCGTTTTAAAACCAACTTCATGAGAACCACCATCGATCGTTTTAACATTATTAACAAAACTTACGATATTTTCATTATAAGTATCTGTATATTGCAAGGCAATTTCTACTTCGATTTTATCCTTTTGTCCAGTAATTGCTAAAACTTTATGAAGAGTCTCTTTTCCTTTATTTAATTCTTCTACAAATTCTTCAATACCTCTTTCATAATGAAATTTAGCATCTCTTTCGTCTTCTTCATCAATTACTTCAATGGTAATTCCTTTAAGTAAAAAGGCAGACTCCTGCATTCTTTCGCAGATTGTCGTATAAGAAAAATTAGTCGTTGAAAAAATCTCATCATCTGGCAAAAAACGAACAGTCGTACCTGTTTTATTAGTTGTACCTATCTTTTTTAAAGGAACACTAACTTCACCACCATTTTCAAAGCGAATATAATACTCTTCTTTATCATGTTTAATTGTTACTTCTAACCATTTAGATAAAGCATTAACAACACTTGAACCAACTCCATGAAGTCCACCTGATACTTTATAACCGTCTTGTTCAAATTTACCTCCAGCATGCAAAACAGTAAATATAACTTCTGGTGTTGTTCTACCTGATGCATGCATACCTGTAGGTAATCCACGACCATGATCTTCAACACTAATTGATTTATCTTTATGAAGAATTATTTTGATATAATCTCCAAAACCATTAATAGCTTCATCAATAGAATTATCAACTATTTCCCATACTAGATGATGAAGACCTCTTTTATCAGTAGAACCAATATACATACCAGGTCTTTTTCTTACAGCTTCTAATCCTTCTAATATTTTTATTGATGACTCATCATATTTTAAAGCCATTAATATCACTCCTAATCTTCGCTATTTATTATTATAAGGGAAATGTTTTTATTTTTCAACTTTCCTTGACTTAATTTGACAAAGTTAAAGGAACAAATTAAGTCAAAGAAAAAAGCCCTAAGGCTTATTAATCTTCCATTTCTTCTAATTTATTATATGTCTTTTTAGCAGCACTTTTTACCATATTTCGCATATTATTCATCATTTGAGGATTTTTTTGCATATACATATATCCCATGACTCCTAATCCTCCAAATAACATGGCCATCATAGTACTTTTTTTCATTTATTCTTCACCTCTAATTATAGTTTTTACTAATTAGAGAAATTTATACTATTAAAAATTCTTTAATTGTCGTTCTTCTAATATCAGTATCAGTATTTTTAACAGCTATATCTAAAGCATCTAAATCTCCAATTAGATATAATTTTTTCTTAGCTCTTGTAACAGCTGTATAGACTAATCTTCGATAAAGCATTTTACTATATGATTTAACTAATGGTAAGAGAATAATATCAAATTCACTACCTTGAGCTTTATGGATAGAAATAGCATAAGCTAATCTAAAATTAGAAAAATTAGACGGCGTATATTTAACAATATTATCATCAAAATTAAGATAAATTTCTTTTTTAGGAGAAGTAATTATATTATTAACTAAACCTATATCACCATTATAAACATTATCATCAGGCATATTAGTAAGTTGAATTACTTTATCTTCTTCCCTAAAAGTAAATTCTCCTATGGGAATTTCTTTTTTAGAATAATCTTTTTTATTATAAAGCTTTTGAACTTCTTTATTGATAGCATCTATTCCATTCAAACCTTTATACATGGGCGCTAAAATTTGAAAATTTTTATATGATACATCTTTATATGTAGTAGCAATATCGATTATATTATTTAAAACTTGTCCTGGAGGACAACTTATAAAGGTTAAATCATCTTCTTTATTAAAAATACTTCTATCAATACTTCCTTGTCTAATTTGATAAGCTAAATTTATAATGTTGGAGTCTTTTCCTTGACGATATAGTTTTTTTAATTCTACTACTTCAAGAACTTGACTTTCTATTAAATCATGTAATACTTGTCCTGGTCCAACAGATGGTAGTTGATGATCATCTCCTACCATGATTATTTTACAGTTGACTGATAAGCCTTTCAAAAGATTTGCCATTAAATAAGTATCTATCATGCTAGCTTCATCAATAATAACAACTTCAACTTTACTTTTATTATACTCATTTACTTGAAATTTATTGGTATCTTTTTGCCACTTTAAAAAGCGATGTATAGTTGAAGCTTTTAAGTTAGCTGCTTCACTCATTCTTTTAGCAGCTCTTCCTGTAGGAGCAAGTAAGGCCACTTTAGAAAGTAAATCTTCAAAAGAATATTTATGCATTATTCTAATTAATTCAACGATGGCTTTCATTATAGTTGTTTTACCTGTTCCTGGACCACCTGTTATAATTAATAGTTTTTTCAAATAGCTTTTTCTTATCGCTTCTAGTTGATCATCATTATATTTTATATTAAAAAACTTTTCTATTTCAGCTATATTTTCATCTAGCTTTTTTGCCTTAGTATCTTCTTGATGAGCAAGTAACTTAAATCTTCTTACAATAAGTTTTTCAGATTCATACATTTCTCTTAGATAATATTTTTCATTATCTTTGACAATTTCTACATCTTTAATTAAAGATTCTATAGCTGCAAATACTTTATCTTCTGCAATATTTACTCCTAAAACACGAGGTAATAAAGATATAAGTTCTTCTTCGTAATAATAACTATGTCCATAAGTATTACTAATACCTTCCATAATATAAAGTATACTTGCTTTAACTCTAATAAGAGCATCTTTTTCAACTCCAGCATGAAGGGCAATAGTATCTATTTTTTTAAATGTTATATCATTTATATCTAAAACTATTTTATATATATCTTCATCAATGATGTTTCTTGTTTTAGCTTTATAGAAATTATATATTAACATGGCATCTTTAGTAGTAAAGCCTAAATCTCCAAGATAAATAATTGTTTCATAACTAGCTTCATATTCTTTTAATTTGTTGTGTAACTCATCAATATTTTTCCTAGTTATTCCTGGTATTAAAATTAAATCATCAGGATTTTCTAGTATTATTTTTAAAGTATCTTTTCCTAAAACATCAACAATAGATTGAGCTTTTTTCTCCCCTATTCCTTTGAAAAGACCACTTGTTAAAAACTCAATGATACTATCTTTTTCTTCTGGTTTACTTCTTTCATAACTATCTACTTGAAATTGATCTCCATATTTTTCATGATGAACTTTTTGACCATAAAAAATATAAGTATCTTCTTCATTTAATTCATGAAAATAACCTGTAAAAGTAATTGTTTTACCAATATATTCAGCTAAGTCATCACTATTAGTTTCTTTAACTCTAAAAATTCCAATGTTATAGCCATTATCATTTTGAAAAATACTTCTTCTAAATTGTCCTTTTATATATTCTGTCATCTTACATCTCCTATACAATAAGGATAATCAATACTTATAACTTTTACTTTTACAAAAGTATTTCTTTCTAATTCTTGAGCTATTTTTACGTGAAGAAATTCTCCAGTATGCCCAAAACTGACGTTGTCTTTTACTTCTTCAATTAAAACTTCCACATCTTTACCAATGAATTTTTCCATATAGGCAATCTCTAATTCTTTTGACAAAAGTAACAAGCGTCTAGCATTGTCCTTCTTAGTATTATTATCTATTTTATTAGGAAGTAATTCTGCTTTTGTATTTTTTCTCTCACTAAATGGAAAAACATGTATTTTACTGAAGCCTAATTTACGACAAGTCGCCAAAGTTTTTTGAAATAATTCTTCTGTTTCACCAGGAAAACCTACAATGACATCAGTTGAAATAGCGATATCTGGTCTAATGGTACGAATTTTGTTTATTTTGGCAAAGAAATATTCTAAATCATATTTTCTATTCATAAGTTTTAGTATTTCATCACTACCCGCTTGAAGAGGAATATGCAAATGATTAACAATAATTTTCTCGTTTTTTATAACATCTAATACCTCATCGTTTAATTCTGTTATTTCAATTGATGAAATACGTAAGCGTTTAAGGCCTTTTATTTTGACAATTTCTTTTAAAAGAGTGGCAAAATCAGTATCTAAATCAACTCCATAATTACCAGTATGAATTCCTGTTAACACTATTTCTTGATAACCATTATTTACTAAAGATGTAATCTCAGCAATTACTTTATTAAATTCTTTACTACGACATTTTCCCCTTACATAAGGAATTATACAATAACTACAAAAGTTTTCGCAACCATCTTGAATTTTAACAAAAGCTCTTGTTCTTCCAGGAAAAGTAGTTATATACATATCTTCAAATTGCTTAGTTTCATCAAAATATAAACGCTTCATAGTTTCTCGTTTAGAAAAATATTCATCTAGTAGTGATACTATCTTTGACTTATCTCTATTACCTATTACAATATCTAATCCTTCTATTTCTATATCTTTATTAGCTTCGATAAAACATCCCATTGCGACAATACAAGCATTAGGATTTGTATTTATAGCTTTTCTAATCATTTTTTTAGATTTAATATCACTAGTATTTGTAACTGTACAAGTATTTATAATGTAAACATCACAAACATCTTGAAAATCTTTTATTTCATAACCTGCTTCTTTTAATAAATTTATTACATATTCACTTTCATAAGTATTTACTTTACATCCTAAAGTTAAAACACCAACACTACGCATATACATACTTCCTTTTTTCAAGTCTTATTGTACCAAAAATAAATTAAAAAGTCTCGAAATTTTAAAAGAAAATGCTTAAGAAAAAGAAAAAGTTATGTTTTTAGCATAACTTGTTTGTATTACTTAGTTCTTCGCCACATATAAACAGTTACATAAGGATCTTGAACATTTATGGCAGTTGGAGTACTTGAACCTGCTGAACCTGATGTTGTTGTACTAATACTATCTGTTGTCATTGCTGGTATTGTAACACTTCCAGATATGTCATGAGTATGATTACCTTCTCGCGATACTTCAGATAAAACTTCAGAAGCAATACTAAATCCATCACTTGTCCAGTTATATCCAGTTGTTCCCACTAAATAAGATCTTCTCGGAGGACATGTAGAAGTTCCGGCTCCTGCATTAGAATAGTAAAAAACCTTGTGTGAATGCAACCCTGCTTCAGACGTTGTCAAAGATAAAGTTCTTGTAATTGTCTTAGGCGTTGTATGAGTATGACTTATATCATGAGTATGTGTTGGTATATTAGACATTGATAAAGTTACTGTAGATGAACCTCCTGTTGTTCCTGCTGTTCCACTTTTTATTCCTTTTAAAACTCTTCCATCTGCATAATTTTCCCATGTGCCTCCTAAAAAGGTTGAGGGATTTGTATTTGCTGTTGAAATATAAATACTTCCTACTGGATAAATTTTATTTAGAAAATTAGATAATTCATTACTAAACTTTGTACATGTTCCATCGATTGCTGCTTGAACATTGGTTGCTCCTAACTTGGAATTATCTGCATAAGATACATCTGCACTTTTTATTAAAGTTTCCGCTATTGCATAAGATGAGAATATTGATATTATCGCACCAAGTATAAAAGCAATTAG
>CANQIM010000046.1 GCA_947624075.1 uncultured Bacilli bacterium
TTATCTAAAACAAGATGTTTTAGATAATAAGTATATACTTATTAGTGGTACGCCATGTCAAATAGGAATGTTTAAAATCCTTCTTAAAGATTATGCTAATGTTTTGTATATATCAGTTATTTGTCATGGAGTAATTAGTGAAAAACTAACTAATCTTTATTTAGAGCAAGAATTTGGAAATCAAAAAATAGAAAAATTTGAGTATCGAACTAAAGAAAATGGTTGGACTAATCCATCAATTAAAATACAAACAGAGCAATTAAGTAAAGTTATTAAATCAACAAATAGTTCTTTGATGGGATTATTTCAATTAAATTCAATATTAAGAAATAGTTGCTACGAATGTCAATATAAAGGTGATAATCATAATGCTGATATAATCTTAGGAGATTACTGGGGTATATATGATTTCCATAGAGAATTCTATGATGAAAAAGGAACATCAGTTTTAATAATTAATTCTAAAAGGGGACTAGAATTTTGTAAAAATAATAAAATATTTGATAAAATTCTTTACGTAAAATCAAATATCAATAATTTAAAAATAGCTAATTCATCCTTCTTTAAATCAGGTGTCAAACCATTTAGAAGGTATACTATTGCAAAAGATATAGATGTATTAACGTTAAAAAGTATAAATGACTTCGATTCATTGCAAGAAAAATTAAAAAACGAGCAAATAAGAATGGAGGCCATAATTGAAGAAGAAAAAGAAAAAAGAATAATAGCCGAAGAAGAATTACAAACTGTTTATAATAGTAAACGTTGGAAAATAACAAATAAATTATTCAATTTTGTAGGAAGAATTTTACATAGATAATTATTATTTTGTTTATATAAACAATAAAATAGCTTATAATAATAGTGGTTGGGAAAATAGGAGACGATTTTTATGCGAAAATGTGTCATTATCATGAATCCAGCAAGTGGTAAAAAAAGAAAGATTGATAATTATAAAGATTTTTATGATATTTCAAGAAAATATGGCTATGATACAGAAATTATATTTACAAAAGCTAAACATGACGCAACAAGAATAGTAAAAGAATTAGATAATGATGTAGACTTAGTAATAAGTGCTGGAGGAGATGGCACCTTAAACGAAATAGTTACAGGTAATAGTGAACGTTTAAAAAAATTAATGCTTGCTGATTTACCTATGGGAACAACAAATGATGTAGGAAAAATGTATGGATTAAATAAAAGCGTTTACCAAAATTTAGAAAAAATTTTAATGGGAAAGCCTAAAAAAATAGATGTTTGCTACATAAATAATTCTCCTTTTATCTATGTTGCTTGTTTAGGAGATTATATAGATATGGCTTATAATACTCCACGTGAATTAAAGAAAAAATATGGTAAAATTGCTTATATTATGTATGGATTAAAGCAATTACGTAATAAAATAAATCGCTATGATATAAGATATAAAGTAAATGGAAAAACTTATGAGGGAAAATATTCATTTATATTTATAACAAATTCTTCACGGGTAGCAGGAGTTTCTGATATTTATTATGATGTTAAATTAGACGATAATAGATTTGAAGTAGCCTTAGCTGATATTAAAACAAAAAAAGATATGTTAAAAATGTTAGTTTTGGTTAGTACGATTGATGTAAAAGATATTCCAGGAATAACTTATTATAGAACTGACAGTTTTGATATTGAATTTTTAACTGGACCTAGGACATCTTGGTGTATCGACGGAGAAGAATATAGAACTGATGCTAAAAAGTTTCATTTTGAAGTAGAACAAAATATGACGATGCTAATGCCAAATGAAAGAATAAAAAAGCTTTTTCAATATGAAGATGAAAATTAAAAATAGCAGGAGGTGATAGGATGGAATTTGTAGAACTTACAAAAAAAGAATATCATGACTTTTGGGAAAATCATCCTTTAAAGACATTTTTATCAGCACTAGAAATAGGCAAATTACGTGAGAAAGCTAACTGGAAAACATACTATGTTGGTGTAAAAGATAAGAAAAAAATTATTGCAGGTACAATGATGTTTGGAAGAAAGAGTCATTTTGGAAGATATGAATTTTATTCTCCAAGAGGGTATTTGTTAGATTTTAATGATGAAGATTTGGTAGAATTTTTTACTAAAAATTTGAAGAAATATTTACAAAAGAAAAAAGCTTATATTTTTAGAGTAGATCCTTATCTTATTTATAAACAAAGAGATATTGATGGAAATGTAGTAGAAGGTGGAATAGATAATTCAAAAGTAGTAAGTCATTTGGAGACATTAGGTTTTAAGAAAGTTCCTATTAAAGATATGGAGCAAGTAGGGTGGATGTTTTCTTTAGATTTAGAAGGTAAAGATGAAGAACAAATTTTAAAAGAAATGAAACCTAATACTAGAAATACTATTCGTAAGACAGAAAAATTTGGGATTACTATTAAAGAATTAGAATATGAGGAATTACCAAGATTTCAAAGTATTATGGAAGAAACAGGTAAAAGAAAAGAATTTGCAGTAAGAAAACTAGATTATTTTCAAACAATGTATAAATTGTTTCATGATAAAGGCGAAGTTAAATATTATGTAACAGAATTAGATTTGAAAAAGTATCAAGCTAATTTGAAAAAAGAAAAAAAAGAAAAAGAAGAAAAATTACAAAGTTTGAGTGATGCTAAATACAATGAAGGTCAAAAGAAAAATCTTAATCAAGAAATAGCTTCTTTAGAAAAAAGAATAACGGAAGCTAATGAGATTAGAAAAAGAGCTTCTAAAGATGTGATTACTTTGTCTGGTTCAATGTTTATGTTAATAAAACCAGAAGTTATTTACTTATCAAGTGGTAACTATGAAGAATATATGAATTATAATTCGCAATATCTAATACAATGGGAATTAATAAAATATGGTATTAAGAATGGCTTTAAGAAACATAACTTTTATGGAATACCAGCTAATATTAATGAACATCCAAAGGACTATGGAATTTATGAATTTAAAAGAGGATTTAATGGGTACGTTGAAGAATTGATTGGTGAATTTGAATTACCTATTTCTTGGCACTATAATTTGTTTAAAATAATTCATAAAATAAAAAGATAAGGATTTAGTATTATGAAAACAATAACTATATGTGGTAGTATGAGGTATGTTAAAGAAATGCTTGAAGTAGCAGAAAAAATAGAATTACAAGGAAATGTAGTTTTATTACCTTTATATAATCCTTGGAAAAAGAAAAGAAACTATACAAAAGATGAGTATAATATATTAGAAGAAGTCCATAAAGAGAGAATTAAATTAGCAGAAGCTATACTTGTTGTAAATGTTGATAATTATATTGGAGAAAGTACAAGTAAAGAAATAGAATTTGCAAAAAAGTTAGGAAAAGAAATTATTTATTATACAGAATTAGAAAAATAATTTCTTTTTTTTCTTGACATAAATACTTATATAATATAGTATGAATATATGAACAATTATTCATATTAAAGAGGTGTTAGGATGAAAATGCATAGTAAAGAATTGTTATATGGATTAAGTGAATTTTATAAAATATTTGGTGATGAAACAAGACTACGTATATTAGATGTTTTACTTAATAAGCCATTATGTGTAAATGAAATTAGTGAGGCATTAGATGTTTCCCAGTCAGCTATTTCTCATCAATTAAAGAATTTACGATCATCTAATTTAGTTAAAACAGAAAAAATAGGGAAAAATGTTTATTATGCAATAAGTGATGAACATATAAAGATAATTTTAAAATACGGATTAGAACATATTTCCGAGGTGATGTAATGATGAAAATGTTTAATTTTACTTTTGTTAAGATTTGTATAAGTTTAATATTATTTATTGTATCTTTCTTTTTACCTAGCTATTTCTCATTAATTAGTTTAATTTTGTCATATGTAATAATTAGCTATGAAATATATTTGGAAGCCTATCATAATTTAAAAAAGAAAGAGTTATTTGATGAGAACTTTTTAATGATAATCGCAACGCTAGGTGCTTTTCTAATTAAGAATTATGAAGAAGCAGTTATGGTAATGTTTTTATTTGAAGTGGGAGAATATTTGGCTGATTTAGCTATTAGTAAAAGTAAAACATCGCTTCTTAACATATTAGATTTAAAAAAAGATACTATTACTAGAATAAATAATGGTAAAGAAGAAATAATTCCTATAAAGGATGCAAAAATAAAAGATATATTTATAGTAAAGCCTGGTGAAAGAATTGCATTAGATGGTATAGTAATAGATGGTAGTAGTTTTGTTGATACTTCCAATTTAACAGGGGAATCTAAGGCTAAGAAAGTTGAAAAAAATGATTTAGTATTAAGTGGTTTTATTAATCAAACATCGCTTCTTAAGATAGAAGCAACTACTAATGTTGCAACATCAACTTCTGCCAGGATAATGAAGTTATTAGAAGAAGTAGATGATACTAAAAGTGATACAGAAACTCTACTTACAAAATTTGCTAAAGTATATACACCAATAGTTGTCTTTTTAGCTTTAATAATAGGAATAGTTTTTTCCATTGTAACAGGAGATTATAATACTTGGATTTATCGGGCATTGGTATTTTTAGTAACATCTTGTCCTTGTGCTTTAGTAATATCAATTCCTCTAGCTTACTTTTGTGGAATAGGTAGTGCTAGTAGAAAAGGTATTGTCATTAAAGGAAGTAGAGAATTAGATGCTTTGTGTGATGTAGGATATTTATTTTTAGATAAAACAGGTACTATTACTAAAGGGAACTTTGTCGTAAGTGAAGTAAAGGCAGTAGATATTTCTAAAGAAGAATTATTAAGATATGCTGTATCGGCAGAAGAAAATTCTCTACATCCAATTGCTTTAGCTATAAAAAATTACAGTAAAGAAAAGCCTCTAAAAGTAGATAACTTTTTAGAAATTAGTGGGCAGGGAATTAGTTGTCAGATAAAAGGAAAAAGTGTTCTTTTAGGAAATAAAAAATTAATGGAGAATGAAAGAGTTGAAGTTGATGAAGTAAAAGAAGCAGGAACAATAGTTTATGTAAGTATTGATGGAGAATATAAAGGTTACATTATAATTACAGATGAAATAAAAAAGTCAGCTTATAATTTAGTTCGTTTGCAAAAATACTTTAAAGATATAATTATTTTATCAGGTGATAAGATAGATGTTGTTAAAGAAGTTGCTAAAAAATTAAAATTAAATACGTATTATGGAGAATTGTTACCAGAAGATAAATTAAATTACGTGAAGAAATATCAACAAGAAGCAAAGTGTATGTTTGTTGGTGATGGGGTAAATGATGCTTTAGTTATGAAAGCAAGTGATGTAGGAGTATCAATGGGAATTAAGGGAAGCGATGCTTCAATAGAGACAAGTGATATTGTTCTTATGAATGATAATTTAGATACTTTAAAAAATGCTTTAGATATAGCAAAAGCTACAAAGAAAAAAGTTATGCAAAATATCGTTTTTGCTCTAGGTGTAAAACTTGTTGTTTTGATACTTGCTTTTCTAGGCATAAGTACAATTTGGATGGCGGTATTTGCTGATGTAGGAGTTACCTTTTTAGTTATAATTAATGTGCTATTTCTTTTTATAAAAAAGCATTAATTGTTATATAATATAAGTAGGAATAGAAATTTAAAGTGCATGATAAGAGGTGTATTGATGAAGAAAAAGGTTTTACTTGTTGTGGTAATTCTAGTTGTTTTAATATTAGTTATTTTTGGTGGAGTAAAAATTTATAAAAAATGGCAAATAGATCATGCCGTTATAAAAGTTCAATTAGTAGATAATTTAGATATAGAAGTCTATTCTAACATTAAGCTATCAGATTTAATAAAAAGCCTTAATGGAACATTAGAAAAAAATAGTAAAATTAAAACGACAAAATTAGGCAAGCAAGAAATAACTTTTAATTATACAAATGATGATAATATTAAAGTTCCTTATACTTTTTACATAAATGTTGTTGATACTACAAAGCCAATTATTAGTATGTATAATTCTTATTCATTAAATGTTGGTGATGAAGTTGATTTAGCAAAAGAATTCTTTTGTGGTGATAACTATGATGATAATCCAAAATGTGTAATTGAAGGAGACTATGATACTTCAGTAGTAGGAAGTTACCCAGTAACATTTAAGGCTGAAGATAATAGTGGAAATACAATTTCACATGACTTTATATTGTATGTAAAAGAAAAACCTAAAAATACATCTTCAAATGAAGAATCAATTCCCGTAACAACTGCTTTTTCTGATATTGTTCAAAAGCATAAGACTAATAAGACAAAAATAGGAATTGATGTTTCACATTGGCAAGGAGATATAGACTACTCCAAAGTAAAAAAAGCTGGAGTAGAATTTGCTTTTATTAGAGTAGGGAGCCAAAAAGGAATAAAAGGCGAATATTATGTAGATAATAAATTTGTAAGAAATATAAAAGGCTTTAATAAAGCTAAAATTCCTGTAGGTATATACTTTTATTCTTATGCTGATAGTAAAAAAACAGCAATTAAGGAAGCTAAATGGATTATTAAACAAATAAAAAAATACGACATAGAATTGCCGATTGTCTTTGATTGGGAAAATTGGGGAATGTATCAAGAATTTAATTTAAGTTTTTATCATTTAACAGAAATGGCTAATGCTTTTATTAAAACAGTAGAAGATGCTGGCTATGAGGGAATGCTTTATAGTAGTAAGAATTATTTAGAAAATATTTGGTATGAAACAAATCATCCTGTTTGGCTTGCTCATTATACTAATCAAACTAATTACGAAGGAAATTATAAATTTTGGCAACTATGTAGTAATGGAGTAGTTGATGGAATAGATGATAATATGGTTGATATAGATATAATGTATTAGTACTTTAATACTTGTACTATAAAATTACCACTTTTAGTATTTTTTAAAATTCCACTGTACTTAAATTTACCATGACCTTTAATACTAAAAATATCATTTTCTTTAAGTTTATAGGACGAATTTTTACAGATGTCATAGTTTACTATGACTTCTTTATTTTTAAATAATTTGGTGATTTGGCTACGGCTAGTATGAATAATACTAGAAATGATAGTATCAATCCGTTCACTTGAGACAACTAATTCTAAAGAATTAAAAGACTTTTCATAATCCTTTAATAAAGATAAATCTCTTTCTATTAAGGTAATAGAAGTGTTCCCAACTTTTAAAAAATTACTTTCAAAATAGTTTTGCATGTGTTTTAGTAAATAGATGTAATACTTATCATTTATAATTAGAATATCACCAAACATTTCTTTAGATATATTTAAAGCAAAAATACTTCCTAAAATAGCTTGATGACGAAGAGGTACTTTACTTACTATTTCATAAAGAATTACTTCAGGTTCTTTAGAAATATAAAAAATATTTTTTTCACTATCTTTGTAGGGAAAATAGACTTCATAAGAATTTTTTTTGAGTTTGCCTTTTAAAATATTTTGTTCTTTGGCATCAAGAAAATAAGTACTTAAACCTCTTTCTAGGCGATCAATATTTTTTTCAATTGTGAACATAAGAATTCCTCTTTCTAGTAAATAGTATAACAAATTTTTCCAAAAGAAAAAGACTTTTAGTCTTTATAAAAATTTCTTTAGTTTTTCAACAGCTTTTTCTTGCATTTTGATATACTCTTCGATTAAAGAAATAATTCTTTTATCAGCTTCTTTATTATTAAGAAGTTTTCTACCTTCTATTATTCCCATATTTGTTCCTTGTAATAAAATTTCAGCTAATTTAGAAGTAGAACTATCAGTTATTGTTTTCATTTGAACAGTATACCAAGTCATAGCTTTGTTAGCTTTCGATGTTTCGTGAGGTTCTTTGGAACTATAGTCGGGGTAGATTTCCTCGATTTTTTCTGATACTTTTTTATAATCATCATATTGATTTTCTAAAACTTCACGAAATATTTTGTCATCGACTTTTTCGAGAATATAATTTAGAGCATCCATTCCCATGAAGCAACCTTTACTTAATTCATCTAGTATGTCAGCATTTTTTGTAACTTTCATATAATTCCTCCCATTTATAGTTTTGGTAAAAGAAAAAGAAAGTATACAATTTTTCTTGCAAATATTTATTTATAGTTCTTTTCTAGTAATATTTTCAATATTTAGAACTTCGTTTTTCTTGTTTACAAAATTTATTTCAAATCCACAATTTTTGGCAATATTTAGTAATGTTTTAAAATCTGGTTCTCTATAACCTGTTTCATAACCACTTATTGTTGTATTGGCGATATTACATTTTTTGGCTAATTCTAGTTGAGAAAGTCCAGCCATTTTTCGCATTGTTTTTATAAACTTATCAACCATTGTCATCACCTACGATTATTTTCGCATAATGCGTAATCTTTTTCTTGACTTTCCGCAAATCGCGTATTAATATTTAATTAGGTATGCTAAATGCGTAATTATTGGTGATGATATGAGCGAAAGATTAAATAAGTTTTTAGTTATTGCAATAATATTAGTAATA
>CANQIM010000047.1 GCA_947624075.1 uncultured Bacilli bacterium
CTTCTTTAACAGCTGGTGGTTGAAAATCCGCATTAGAACTTGGAGCAGTATCAGCAATTTTTTGTCCTAATCTTGCCATTTCATCTTGGTTGGCTCTATATTCTGCTTTAACAGCCTCAAATTCTTCTTGAGGTGCATTGCCTTTCTTTCCACCTAAATCAGATAATTTTTGTTCTAATTCTGTATTCTTATCAAAAGCTTTTTGATAATCATCTAGTGCTTGTTGATGCTCCTTAGATACTTTTGCCAAATCATCACTGGCATCGGCTCCCTTTTCAAAAAGTTCTGTTGCTTTACTTTGTACGTTTGTACTTGTACTTCCTTGAGGACTATATTCACCAATGTTAGCTTTTGCTGCAGCTATTTCACTGTCACTCATACCTATTGCATTAGTAGCATCGTCTAAACTTTCACCAGTTCTTACTGCAAGAGAGGTTGATTCATTACCAGCTCCTTTAGAAGCATTTGCCAATACATCATCAGTTGAATTAGCAGCATTTTTGGCAACTGTTTGAGCAACTTCATCTGTTGATTCAGCGCCTTTTTCAAAAATTCCCGCTGCTCTTTTACCTGCTTCAACAGTTACATCATCGGCTGAATTACCGGCTGCATTAGCAGCACCTTTTATGGCATCGTCCATTGATACATTGGCATTCTTAACCGAATTTATAATATCATCAACATTGTCTGGATGAACTTTTTTCATTAAATTTCTATAAGCTGACTTTTCAGCACTTGGAACATTATTCTGACCATATTGTTTCTCTAAATTACTATAATTCTCATTAGCTTGTCTCGCTTTAGCATCCATAACACTTTTAAATTCATCAGTACTCATTTTACCATTTTTAAATGCATCAATAATGTCGTCTGCTTCATCATCAACTGTGAATTTTCTTCCAACGGCATTTCCTGCATCATCAACTGCATCATCAGCAATACCAGCAGCCTTGCCTAAGGTATCATCAAATGTATCCCCTGCACTTTTAGCAGCAGCATTTATAGCATCGTCCATTGAATTTGCGCTAGCATCAGCAACTGTTTCACTTAAAGCCGTCGTATTAGGAGTTTTAAGTCCTTTTATTTTACCCCAAGCTTTTGCTACAGCTGGAACAACAAATTTATTAACGGCAAAGACAGTACCTGCTTGAACAGCACCTGTAACTACTCCTTTACCAAATGCTTGATCAAAATCTAAGCCACTTTGTAATCCTGCTTGAGTACCAGAACCGAGACCACCTATTCCACCTATAGCCATTCCTGCTTTTAGAGAACCCTTTAGTATAGAAGAACCTGCCTTCATTCCTGAAATAAAACCACTGCTATTAGCAACGCCGCTCACTCCTCCTGCAGCAGCACCACCTGCAGCCAAAGCCAATGTATAGCCAACAGCTGTTCCAATAATTTTCATCGCATTAGCTCCTAAATCATTTTCTTTCATATAGCTAGCTTGAACCATTCTACTCAACTCATCATCATAAAGATCATCAAAGAAATCTCCAACATGGTCTTTTTCTACGTAATCACTAATTGATTCTTTAGCATCCTTAAACCCAAAGATACCCGCAAGAAAGCCAATGCCTGAGGCAAAACCGTCTGTAATTTGCTCGCCAGCTGAGGCAACACCTTCAGCAAACTTTGTACCAGCTAAACCAAAAGTAGAAAAAACTTTTTCTCCAATACCTATGTTACTATATTCTTCATTATATTCTTTAATCATTTCAACACGGTCATTTATCTCTGTAATTGTTTGTTCAATTAAACTTTGACAATTATCAACAATAGTCTCACCTGTATTTAAATAACCACAATCTACATATTCACTGCCTCTAGCACTTAAAATTTTAGAAACTGCAGAACTCATATCAGCTCCTGTACTAGAAAGTTTTTGTTCAGCTTGTTGTAATTGTGTTATAGCACTATCAACTAATTCTTGATTATATTTTAACTTTGCCATATTTAACACCTACCCATTATTTTGATTTTCTTGTTGCTGCATTTTTGTAACATAATCATTATATTCTGCTATTTGTGCATTATAGACACTTGTTGCATCAGCAATAACTTGATCAGCATAACCAATATACTCATCTTTCAAAGCTTTAATTGATTCACCTAAATCTGTAATTGGATATTCAAAAGTTTTTTCATCAACAGATAAAGCTTTGGAATTACATGTTTCACCAGCTTCAATTACACCTTTGCCGCAAATTTCAAAATCATCTAAACAATCTTTAAATTCTTGACATCCTGCTTTGATAGTATCTAAATCGATTATTTGTGATTTACTTGTTATTCCGTACATGTTATCAACTACCTTTCACACACTACCATCTATACTACTATTTTCCCACAAAAGCATATAAAAAAACAAGGTTTTCATTAAAAAACTTTGTTAAACTGTCAACTAACTTTCTTGCCTATAACCAATAAATATGAACCTACAGGATCAAAATGGCATATTTGAATAACAATTAGCTTGTCTTGAGCTGTTATATTCATATTATCTCTTATGTAAAGGCTATTAGAAAGCATTTTATTTGTATGGGTTAAAAAATCTTCATCACTATAAAAAATTAATTTCATGTGTTCATTATTACCATCTGTTAAAATTTTAATAGCTATAATTTCGTAGTGAACTTTTCTATCATCTAAGCTTAGATATATATCTTTATATGTATCGAATGTTTTTCTATCTGTGTAAGATTCTAAACTTACAAATGGTAACTTATCATAAATAGCAGTATTTTGAGTATTATGACCATAGACATTTATTTGTCTATTATTAACTAAATCTGTATTACGATAATCAAAAAAGGGTGCACCAATTTGATCATATTGATTATACAAATTGTAATCTAAATAATATTTATTATTTACACTTCTAGCAACAGCTGAATCAATATTCATTCCCGGTATTTCAATTCTACCCATTATGTTTTGATTATTATATTGAGCTCTATAAGTAGGTAAAATATTAACATATTCTTCCGGTGGTTCTACAGTAGGCGTATCATGAGGTGAATCTTCAATATTTGGCGTTACTGTATTCTTATTGAATAATGAACTAATAGCATAATAACCACCAACTGTTAAGAAAACAGATAATGAAATAAATAAAACATATACTAATAAACGTTTCAATTTATAGTTTTTATTTTTTTCTGTTGACATAGAATCATTCCTTACTATAAGGAAAATATACTCTATAATTTAATTACTTGTCAAGATTTTTTTAACCGTACATGTCATGATAAACTTTACTAACTTGTTGAGTAATACGATAAGTAACTAAACTAGCAAAATTAGTGTTGGAATTTGGATGAGATGAATTTGGTGATGTTACTACGAAGGCTACTTTAGGATTACTGGCTGGATAGTAACCAACAAAGGAACTTGTAATTGTTTCTGTATCAATCTTTCGATCTCCATCGGTATCTACAAAACTTTGTGATGTTCCTGTTTTACCAGCTGGCTCATATCCTCTATCAATATAGCCTACTCCATAGCCACCAGAAGAATTCATTACTGCATAAAAGCCTTCTTTTACGCGGTTCATATATTCTTCTTTAGTATCAATCGAGTTTAAAACTTCTTTTTCTTTTGTTGACTCTAACTTTCCTATTTCTTCATTTTCACTAGCTGAGTGAACTTCTTTTAATAAATGTAGAGCAAGTCTATCTTTGCCATTCGCAATCGTTGATACATATTGTACTAATTGCAAAGGCGTGTATGTTTCATATTGTCCCATAACAAAATCAAGTAAATTTCCCGCACTTACATCTTTTGTAGTAACACCTGTACTTTCTAGTGGTAAATCTATTCCTGTTTTTACACCAAGCCCAAAGGAATGATACATATTTCTATAAGTATCAAAAGCTTGTTGATTAAAATTGAGTTTCATTCCTCGAAAATACTCTTGTCCATTTACACGAATAGCTATTTTAAACTGATAAACATTACTACTTTTAGCTAAAGCTGTAATGTCATTAATTGTTCCTAATGTCTTTACTGAAGAACATTTCTCGGGAGCACCAGCTACTTTAATACACTCATCTTTTATATATTCTCCTATTTTAACAGCACCAGTATTATAGCCAACTAACATGGATGCTCCTTTAACAACTGAACCTGGAGTAATAGGAGATGTTAAAATACTAGTAGTATTATCAATCATTTCACCATTAACAATTTTTCGTGAGGCCATAGCTAGTATTTCTCCTGTATTTGGATCAGCAATAACCACACTTGAATGATCATAATAATCAGTATTGGCTTCTTTCTTAGCTCTTCTTACTTGTTCGTCGATAATTCTTTCCACTTCTTTTTGCAGATTAATATCAATAGATAAAACAATATCTTTTCCCCTACTACCTTCTTTAATTAATTTTGTTTCGTGAGAATTAACAACTTCATAGACAGCCTTTTCACCTTTTAAATAATCTTCATATTGCTTTTCAATATAACTTAAACCAACACGGTCATTCAAAGAGTAGCCTTTATCTAAATAATAATCTTTTTGTTCAGCTGGAATGCCTTGAGATGAAGAGGAAACACTTCCTAAGATTGATCTAAATGTATCTCCATACGGGTAAACTCTAACCCAATCAATCTTAGTATTAAAGCCTTCTAACTCAGCATTATTTTCTGAAATATAGGCATATTCTTTATCTGTAACATCACTTTTTATTGTTTTTTCTTCATAAGTATAGCCTTTATTCATTAAATAATATAGATAAGCTGCTTCTAAATCATCATCAGTAAATTTGTTAAGTTCTTCTACACTAATTCTTTTTATTTTTAATTCTTCTAATTCTCTAGTAGTCATTTTTCTTTGAGCAACTTTTTCTTTTTCTTTATTAGAAACTAATTTTTCACAAATTTTAGGATTTTTAAAGTAATAAAATTCTCTTTTCATTCTGTCAGTTACTTTAGATATATCTAATTCAAGATGAGGTGCTACTTTATAGGCTAGAGCAATCATATCAGCATTAGTTACACCTTTTTCTTTTTTGTACGTAATAGTTTTCAAAGATTTATTATCAACAATAATATTTAAGTTTCGATCATAAATTCTTCCTCTTGGCGAACTACTTCCTAAAAATGTTGCATAAGTTAGGGAATCTAACTTTTCTTCATACATTTTTTCATCTATTAGCATTACGTCAATCATTTTAAATAAAATTACCAAAAAGACAACTAATATTATACCTAAAAACCAACTAAATCTTTTATTAGTAATTTTATCATAATCAACATTTTTCTTTCTTTTATATTTTTTCATCATTAGCACCATCCATTATTAGTTTAACACATAATTTAAAAGTTATTTAATATATTTTTAATGAGGTGATATTTATCTATAAAGATTTAATAAAAAGATACATTTTTTTGTTGCAACCCCAAGATATTAAAAATTATGCTAAAAAGCAAAATGTTGATTTAACTGATAATGAAGTAACAATAATTTATAACTTTATTAAAAGCCATTACAATGAATTATTAAATAATGATACAAAAAGTTTTTCTCTTTTAAAAAAAGAGCTAAGTCCTAGTCTCTATGAAAAAATTATTGCTCTTTATAATTATTATAAAAATTACTTATAGAAAATATTTATATCTATCTTCAAGTGGTACTTTTCTTTTTATCATTTCTGCTTCTTCTTGAAATTTTTCTTCATTTTTAGAAATAATTCCAAAGTCAGTTATATCTTTCTTTTGAAAAGTTCCATTATCAAATACTATTTTAGGATATCTTGCTAAATCAAAGCCTAATAAATTTAAATTAAAATATTTTTCATATATATTAAAGCTATTAGAAATAATTCTTTTAGGAGACATTTCAATCTTATCAAAATTTAAATACATTACTGCCAAATCTTCTAAAAAATAATTATTTACTTTTCCTGATTTTTCTAAATATGGAATTCCTAAAATATTTTCTAATTCTTCTAAAAGATGTTCCTTATTTTGTAAAATCAAATTTTTAAAATCTCTTAAAACAAATAATTTTGCTTCTATAAGTCGTTTAACCATTTCTTCATATTCGGCACTATAAAAGTTAGTTTCTAAAGGATTATGCCTACAGTATTCATCAAATTCTAAAACATTACGATTTAAATATTCTCTAGCAGAAAATAATGATAAGCCCTTTGTTTTTATATTTTTTAAATCTAATTCTAATCCTTTAATTGTTTCTTCATATTTTAAAAAATCATCACGATATTCAATTAAAACTAATTTTGCTTTATCTTGCCACTTATTTTGATGAATTGTATAATCGATATCAAATTGTTTATAGCCCATTTTAGCTAATTTTAATTTTTTTCCAGTTATTTCACATAATTTATGATATATTTTTTCATTTAAATTATGATAATCTTGATAATCAATATAAATAGTGTCATCAATTATATAAAATTTATAATCAGAAGATTCTTCAAATTTTAAATTAAAATCATAGGGAATAACGGCTTTTACATTTAGATACTTTTTATTAACTTTTAATAAAGACAAAGCATAAATGATTTCTCCTAAAAATGTAGCATTAGCATGATCTGAAATATCATAATAAATTTTACCATTTGGAATTATAAAGGAAGGACAAATTTTTAATTTATATGATTTTGCTTTTTCTAAATTAGCTACTTCTATATATTTTACTCTAATATCATCAGTCATAAAATCACCTAAATAAAATTACTACTATTCTAACAGATAATTCTTTCTTTTCCAAGAAAAAAAGAAGTATTACTTCTAATTATTGATATGTTCTTGTGACTTAATTTTTTCTAATAATTTATCGTCAAATTTCTTGTTTTTTATCATAGCAATTTCATATTTGTAAGGTGCATATTCCCTATCAACATAAGGTGTCTCCAAAATTTTAGGTATATCTTCTAATTTCTTATTATAAATTATATTAATTAAAGTATCGAAACCTATATAACCAAAGCCAATATTTTCATGTCTATCTTTATGAGCTCCTACTTCATTTTTGCTGTCATTTACATGGACACATTTTATTTTATCGATACCTATTAAGGAATCAAATTCATTTAAAAATTTATCAAAATCTTTTATATCATAACCAGCATCACTTAAGTGACAAGTATCAAGACATACACCAATATGTTCTTTATCTTCAACTAAGTTAATTATTTGAGCAATCTCTTCTAATTTAGAACCAACTTCTGATCCTTTTCCAGCCATTGTTTCAAGTAGAATAGTAACAGAAGTGTTTCCTAAAATCATATTTAATCCTTGGGCAATATTTTTAATACCTTCTTCTATTCCACAACCTACATGACTGCCTGGATGTAAAACGATATTTTTTATACCTAGCTCCTCACATCTAGAAATTTCACCCTTTAAAAAGTTAACTGCAAACATATACTTATCAGAATTATCAGCATTGCCTAAATTAATAATATAAGGTGCATGAACAATGACTTTACTATAGTCAATATTTTCCTCTTGCATTTTTAAAAGAGCTTCTTTTGTTAAAGCATCATCTATTTTATAACGCATTGTATTTTGAGGAGCACCTGTATAAAACATAAAAGTATTTGCTCCATAACTTAAAGTTTCATTTAAACTTCCTAAAAGTTGACTATCTTTTTTAAAACCAACATGACTTCCAATTAATAACATACTACCACTACTTCCTTCATAAGTATTATAACATCATTTGAACAAAAATGATTTATAAATAAATCATGCCCAAATCTCACGATTTGGTATTTCTCCTTCATAGGATATTTTATCCTCCAGAGACCAATTTCCGCATAGTCGCTATCGTACTTGATTTATTTTATTTTAACATATTTGTCCTATATATTTTCTTATTCCTTCCATTAATATATTTATACTTGCATTTATATCTCTATCTATTACATTTCCACATTTATCGCATTCATAACTTCTTATATTTAAGTCCTTTAGCTCTTTTTTTCTATTACCACATATACTACATGTTTGACTACTTGGATAATATGTATCTATTTTTATTAATTTCTTATTTTCCCATAAACACTTATATTCCAGCTGTCTTATTATTTCACTTAAAGAACAATTTGCGATATATTTTGATAAATGATGTTTTCCTTTTTCCATCATTTCTTTTACTTTTAAACTTTCACATGCGATTATGTCATTTTCTTTTACTAGAGTACTTGTTATTAAATGAGTATAATATTTTCTTGCATTTTTTACTTTTTCATAATATCTTTGAATTTTTATTATTATTTTCTTTCTATTATTGCTTCCTTTTCTACTTCTAGATAGAGCTTTATTATATCCTTTTATTTTTCTTTCAAATTTCTTTTATAAAAATTTAAATAGGCTCTATCTAAATTTTCTAATGAAGTTCTTAATGAACAACTATCTACTTCTTTTAACCATGGATACTCTACATATAAAAGTAATAGATCTTTCTTCATATCTTTTAAAGATA
>CANQIM010000048.1 GCA_947624075.1 uncultured Bacilli bacterium
GATACACAACAAACAAAAAATGAGCTAGCCCTTATTCCATATAGGTTTGCTCATTTTTACTGCCAAAGTCAAGTTATTAGTATAGCAAGTATCAACGTTTTTTGCAAGTGTTTTTGCTTTTTTAATAGTAAAAAGTTGCTAGTGTGTTAATAAATTGCCTCATTTTTATGATTGTTAAGCATGGTAGAAAAAGTTTTCTATTGAAGTAATTAAAGTTAAATGATTTTTAAATAATAAGTGATTTAAAATTATAATGTAATTTCTTGTTCAATTAACTTAGCTATTTCTTTATAGCCTTTGGTGTTAGGATAAGGCAGTTTAGGATTGGAAGTAAGATTTTTATTTTGTTTAAAGAGACTTTCAGTGGAAATAAAAGTTATTTGAGGCTTTTTTGAAATGATTGAGTTAAGTTTTTTAATACTATAATTTATATATTTATTATAGGCTGGTGATTCATAATAGCCTATAAAAATAATTTTTTTAGGATAATATTTTTGCATTTCGTCTAATAAAGAAGTTAGAGAGGTATCTATTTCAGTTAGTAGAGAGTTAATTTTTTCTGTAGTTAAGTTAGGAGTTATGCTTATTTTATAGAATAAATCATTGAGACCGATAGTTAATGTAAGAACATCACTTTCACGTAAAATTTCCTTTAAATTCATTTTTTTGTTTTTATATGTCATTTTTTTGTTAGTAATAATTGCGTATGTAAGTCTTTCTATGGACATATCTTTTTCACAGTAAGACTTTGTATAAAAATTCAATTTTTGGTTTTTAGAAAGGTAATCCTTTAAATAATCACTGTAACCATAATCAATTCTTTCATAAGAATCGACTCCTAAAGCATAGGCATCTCCTAAAGCAGTATAATTTAAATTATTAGAATTAGTAGTTATAAATATAATGTAGATAAGAAAAATTACCAATAATAAAATAATGAATTTATAATGCTTTTGAACAAATTTCATAGTTCCTCCCAAAAAAAAGAAATATAACTAATAAATTATATTTCTTTGATTGTTATTTTAGCACCTACATTAGTAAGTTTTTCTATTATTTGTTCATAACCTCTTAAGATATGTTCAACATTTGTAATAGTTGTTTTACCAGTGGCAGTTAAGGCGGCAGCTACTAAAGCAGCACCGGCTCGAAGGTCTGTTGCAACTACTGATGTTCCTTTTAAGTCAGTTGGTCCTAAAATAGTAGCCGTTTGATTTTGAATAATAATATTGGCCCCTAAATTATTTAAGTAAGGTACATGCATAAAGCGGTTTTCCCAAATTGTCTCATTTACTTTAGATTTACCATGAGCTTGCGTTAGAAGAACAGTAAAAGGTTGTTGCAAATCGGTTGGAAATCCTGGGTAAACAGCTGTTTTAACATTAGTTGCTTTGTAAGGTTTGTTTTTTTCTAAAATAGTTACATAGTCTGAACCAATTTCAAGGTTAACATCCATTTCTTCAAGTTTAGAAATAAGGGAATCAACATGTTCAGGAATCATGTTATCAACTTTGAAGTTTTTGCCACATAAAGCTCCAATGATTATGTAAGTTCCTGCTTCTATACGATCAGGAATTACCTCATGAAAACATTTACTTAAATGGTCTACACCTTCTATTTTTATAGTTGAAGTACCAGCTCCCACAATTTTTGCGCCCATGTTGTTCAAGAAAGTAGCCACGTTTACTATTTCAGGTTCCTTGGCAGCATTATCAATAACCGTTTTACCTTTCGCTTTAACAGCTGCTAACATGATATTGATAGTAGCTCCAACAGAGGCAATATCAAGATAAATATTAGCTCCTTTTAGTTCTTCTGCTTCTACAATGTATTTGTTTTTTTCAATTTTAATGGTTGCACCTAAAGCCTCAAAACCCTTTAAATGTAAATCTATAGGTCTAGCACCAATAGAACATCCTCCTGGAAAATACATAACAGCTTTTTTAAACTTACCTAATAAGGCTCCCATAAAATAATATGAAGCACGTAACTTTTTAGAAAATTCTTCTGTTATTTCGGCATTTTCCATGAATTTTGGATCAATAACAATGCTTTCACTAGCTCGATTAACTTTTACTTTTAAAAATTCTAGTATGTCACATAAAGCATCGGTATCAGTAATTTCTGGTATATTGCAGATTGTTGCTTCATCATCAGTCAAAATAGCTGCTGGTATTAAGGCAACAGTTGCATTTTTTGCACCACTTATACGGATGGTTCCACTTAATTCACGGCCACCATCTATTTCCATTAACTTCATGATGTTACCTCCTTTAACTAAATTTTAGTTTTAAATAATGAAATAATTTCAGCAATTCGTGATTTTAAAGCTTCCTCACCACTACCGATAATTTTACGTGGATCTATAGCTTGAGGGTTGGCTTGTAAAAATTCTTTTACTGCTTTAGACCAAGTTGCTTGTAATTCTGTATTAATATTTATTTTTGATATGCCACAGGCAATAGCTTTTTCAATTTTGTCATTAGGAATGCCTGTTCCACCATGAAGAACAAGTGGAATTTCTAAATTTTCATTTATTTGTTTCATAGTGACAAAATCAAGATTAGGCTCACCTTTATAAAAACCATGAACACTGCCCAAAGCTGGAGCAAGTGAGTCAATGTTGGTATTTTCATACAATGTTAGACAGTCTTCTAGTGTTGCATTTGTTGAAGTATTAGTAATATTATCTTCAGTACCACCTATATGGCCAACTTCAGCTTCAACGGTTACATTTTTTGTATGAGCATAATCAACTACTTCTTTTGTAATTCTAATGTTTTCAGAAAGTTCATGGCGTGAAGCATCTATCATAACAGAGCTAAATCCAGCATCTATTGCCTTTTTACAAGTTTCAAATGATGAGCCATGATCAACATGAAGAACTACAGGTATAGTTATATTTAAATCTTCTATCAAACCATTAACCATTCCATAGATAGCATTAAAGCCACCCATATATTTACTAGCACTTTCACTAACACCTAATATAACTGGAACATTTAATTCATTACATTTTTCTAAAATATATTTTGCCCATTCTAAATTATTAATATTAAAATGAGGAATTGCATATTTATTTTCCTTAGCTTTTAATAATATTTCTTTTGAATTTACTATCATTCTTTTCACCCACTTTTATCATAAGTGATAAAAGCTTTATTTGTCAATGAAATAAGCTATTTTGCAAAAGTATTAACGTAAAATTATAACATATATTTAATAGCTAAAAAAAGTAAAATAATAATTCCTAGATAAGTAGCTTTTTTGCCATACTTTTCAAAAAGTTTTTTACCAAGTAATAAACCTCCAAAAGTAAATAGGGCACTTATGATAGAAAAAATAGTAGCTGCTTGAAAAATCGCCGAATTAGTAATTCCTAAAGCTATGCCTACAGAAAAACTATCAATACTTACTGTAAAAGCAAAAAAGATAATGGAAAGATAGTTGGTAATTAAGTTATTAGTTGTTTCATTTCGATTCAAAAACATTTCTACGGCTAAAACAAAAAATATTATTGCTACTAAAAGATTAGTATTTAAAGGAAAATGTTCGATAAAAATAGCACCGACAGTTGAACCTAGATAAGGCATAAAATAGTGAAATATACCAACGCATAGACTTGTAAAAACAATTTTGGAAAATTTTAAGCTATTTGTTCCATAAGCTAAAGCTAAAGAAAAGGCATCCATACTTAAACCAATAGCAAGAAAAAAATATATAAGGATTTGAGACATTTCATTCACCTTATATATTTTATTCTTTTAGTATTTTAAAAATACTTATCTATAATTTCTTTTATTAAAGATTTATATTCTACCTTATTAGTTGTTGTTTGTTCTTTTTCAATTAAACAAAGTGGTGGAAATAAAACGCACCAGAAATTTTCTCCTTTACCATCACCTAATGTGATAACAAGAGATTCATAATAACCTTCTTTGTAATAGATATCGTTATACTCTTTTTGAGGAAAATAGTTTTGCCCAAAATTAATAGAATATTTAGCATTAGCATTCTCTTCTTTGAGAGTGTTTTCAATGACAGTTTGAAATTGTGGAAGAGATGCTTTAATATTTTTACGAGTAGAAGCTATATCATTGGCAGTCAAAGCAGAAAAGTTAATTTTAGAAGTTAAATTATTTACTACAGCATGTTTAATATTTTGATCTATCGAAGAATTACTATTAGCAATAACGCGAAAACGAATAGATTCTTTTGGTATTACGATTTGTTCATGTTTGTTTAAAGATAATATTGAAATAATGATTGCTAATACAAGAACTGCTTTTTTCATATAAAAATCTCACCTTTCAATGTAATAGTGAGACTTTTTATCGTTTTTTATACAAGTTTTCTAAATATTTTTAAAAATAAAAAGAAATCTATCTTTATCAGCTAAGTCTTTTTGGACTTCTACGTGAACATTTTTTAAAGTATTAGTAATTATTTCGGAGAGTGCCTTTCCTTGAGTCTGCCCTATCTCAAAGGCAACTAAACATTTATCTTGCATATGTTCTTCAAGTGATGAAATAATCTTTTTATAACAGTCTAGTCCATCTTTACCAGCATATAAGGCTAGATGAGGCTCATTATTTTTAACAATTTCTTCGATTTCTTCATCATCTTTTATATAAGGTGGATTACTGATAATGACGTGATATTTTTTAGAAACATTTTGCCACATATCACTTTCAATAAGATTAGCTTGAGAATTTAGATTTTGACAATTTGTTTTCGCAATCATTAAAGCTTTAGTACTTATATCTATTAAATCCACAGAATTTGTGGAAACTTTTTTTTCAAGGGTCAAGCCAATGACGCCACTACCACAGCCTAAATCAATTATATCAACAGGAAAAGTGAATTTGTCTTTGATGTAGGAAATTGTTTTTTCCACAAGTTGTTCTGTTTCATAACGAGGAATTAAAACATCTTCGTTAACTAAAAATTTATTTCCATAGAAATTAACATTACCTAAAACATATTGTAATGGGCGTCCTTCTTTTAAAGCAAGAACTTCTTTTTTATAGAGTTCCTCTTGTTCTTTAGTAACTTCTTCATCAAGGCATGTTAGTAATTCTAGGGGATTTTTGTGCAAAAGCTCAGCGAGAAGAATTTTAGCATGATCTTTATGAATGTGGCCTTTAGCAAAAAAAAGAAGATTATCAATCGTCATTTTCAGTATCTCCTTGTATTTTTCTTTTTTGATCTTCTTGAATAAGAGCATTAATAATATCTTCTAAATCACCATCCATAACACGATCTAAATTCTTAGTAGTAAAGCCAATTCTATGATCTGTTACTCTATTTTGAGGGTAATTGTAAGTTCTAATTTTTTCAGCACGATCACCAGAACCTATTTTACTTCTTCTTTCAGCACCAGCTTCTTCTTGCTGTTTTTGTAGTTCTAGTTCATAAAGACGCGTTTTTAAAACTTTTAGAGCTTGTTCTTTGTTTTGAATTTGACTACGTTCATTTTGACAAGTAACAACTGTATTAGTAGGTAAATGAGTAATACGTACAGCAGAATCTGTTGTATTAACACCTTGTCCTCCACAGCCACTGGAACGGTAAATATCAATTCTTAAATCACTTGGATTTATTTCAATATCAATAGAATCATCAGCTTCTGGCATGACAAGAACTGTTGCTGTTGAAGTTTGAAGGCGACCATTAGCTTCTGTCACAGGTACTCTTTGAACACGATGTGAACCACTTTCATATTTTAATAAAGAATAAGCATTTTTCCCTTTAATAATAAATTCAATTTGACTGTAGCCACCAGCTGTTCCTTCAATAGAATTATAAACCTGATAGGTGAAACCTTTTTTATCAGCATAATGAGTATACATTCTAAATAAATCACCAGCAAAAATGTTAGCCTCATCACCTCCAGCAGCACCTCTTATTTCCATAATAACATTTTTATCATCATTTGGAGCTTTTGGTAATAAAAGCACTTCTAAGTCTTTATCAAGTTGTTCTTTTTCAGCTTCTAAGGCTTTTAATTCTTCTTTGGCCATTTCTCCTAATTCGGCATCTTTAAGCATTTCTTTAGTATCTTCAATATCAAGCAAGACTTTTTTATATTTTTTGTAACAAGTAACAATATCTTCTAAGGAAGCCATCTCTTTAGAGTATTCTTTTGTCTTATTAATATCACTTAAAACTTCACTTTTAGTTAACTCTTGTTCTAATTGTTCGTATTTTTGAAGAGTTGCTTCTAATCGATCTATCATTTTATCACTCTCTTTCCTTTAAAGTCGAAAAAACTAGATTATTCTTCTAGTTCTAATTCGTCTTCATCTATAACAACTAAATCCTTTAATTCTTCATTAGTATCATCGTCATAATCTTCTTCGTCAGTATCATCATAATCATCTTCTTCAAGTAAATCGTTTGCGTCTTCTTTATCTTCTGTTTCTTCCTCTTCATCTTCTTCATCGTCATCATCTTGAACTTTAATAACCTTATCTGAAGTATGACGGCTTCTTAAATCCCAAGTACCATCTTCTAAAAGAATAAATCTTTTATCTGTTGTTAAGGCAGTGTAATAGTCAGCTATCTTAGTTTCAAAATAACTTTCTGGTAATTCTAATAATTCAACTATTTTTTTAAAAAGATTGGCTGTATTAAACGTTTTTTTACTTTCTTCAAGAATTAAATAAGTAATGTCTTTATGAGATAATAATTCTAATTCTTCTTTTTTCATACTTTTTAGACTCATGTCTAGCCCTCCTATATTCAAAACATTATATGCTAATTCAGGATATTTTGTTAGCTCTTAAAAATATCAATATCACTTATAACATATATCTTTTATAAATACAACACTTTTTACATTTTTTTTGGAACTTTTATACCTAATACATCTAAAAGAAGAAGATTTATTTCATAAATTACTTTCGTTAGTAATAAACGACTTTGTTTTATTTCTGAATCTTTTTCAGTTAGAATTTTGTTTTCTGAATAAAATTTGTTATATATAGATGTAATATTATAAAGATACTCACATATCTCATTTAAAGATTTTGTTTCTAAAGATTTATCAATTATAGTTGGTAAGTTTAAAATGTTCAAGGCTAATTCTTGTTCATCTTTTGTAGTTAAATGAGATATCTTTTGTGGTAAATTTGCAGGTGCTTTATCTAATAATGACTTCATTCTAATAGTTGAATATAAAAGATATGGACCCGTTTTACCCTCTAAATCTGCAAATTTTTCTTCTTCAAAAATGTAGTCTGTAGTTCTAAATGGTAGAAAATCAGCATATTTTAAGGCTGCAATTGCTACTGTTTTAGAAATTTCTTTTCGTTCATTGATGTCAGTTATATTGGTATTAAGACGTTTTAAGGTTTCAGCATTTATGAGTTCTATTAAGCTTTTTAAAGTCATAATGCCACCATCTCTAGTTTTAAAAGGCTTACCATCTTTACCATTCATGGTACCAAAACCAATAAATTCAAGTTTTACATTATCAGGTACTAATTGAGCTAGACGAGTAGCACGAAAAACTTGTTCAAAATGAAGATTTTGCCTAGAATCAACGCAATACCATATTTCATCAGGTTGAAATTGCTTTTGACGTTGAAGAATTGTTGCTAAATCAGTAGTTGCATAAGATAGAGATTGGTTAGATTTTATAAATAATAATGGAGGCATTGGAGATTTATCAGATTCATTAATTACTTCAACTATTTTAGCTCCTTCACTATCTTTTAAAAGGTGTTTTGCTTCGAAAATGTGCTTTAATTCAGCAAAATATTCCATAGCGTCACTTTCACCTAGCCATAAGTCAAATGAGACATTTAATTCATCATAAACACTTTTTATATCTTTTTTTGAAATAGAAACTACTTTTTGCCATAAGTCATAGTAACCTCTTTCATGATTTTGAATTTTAAATGTTATTTGACGAGCTTCTTCTAGATAACTTTCATCTTCCTTGGATTTAGCTGAGGCATAAGGATAAATTTCTTCTAAATCAGCATTAGTTATCGGAAGGTCTATTTCTGTATAGTCACCTTTATAGTTTTCATCGAAATAGGCAAGTTGGGGGTAACGCTTTTTTATTTCTAAAAGGACAAGACCAAGGGGTCTTCCGTAATCTCCTAAATGGGCATCTCCTAAAACATTATAGCCAACTAATTTAGCGAGACGTTTTAGGGCTTCACCAATATTTGCACTACGTAAATGTCCTACATGTAAGGCTTTAGAGACATTGGCTCCTCCATAATCAATAATTATTTTTTTAGGAGATCTTTTATCTATATTTGAAAATACATCTTCATTAACTCTATTCACTATAGATATTAGATAATCTTCTGATAAAGAAAAGTTTATAAAACCAGGAGAAGCTATATTAATGTTAATAAAACGTTTATCTTTTTCAAGCTCTTTTTTGATATCTTCTGCTATTAAAAGAGGATTTTTATGATA
>CANQIM010000049.1 GCA_947624075.1 uncultured Bacilli bacterium
AAGCATTCTTCAACAAAAACGCCTCTTCTTAAATCAATTGCTCTAGTTCGTGATTTTCTTTTTGCATCGTAAATATAGTTAGCAATTATTCCGCTTTCTTTTAAAAGTAAATCTAAATTTAACAGTTCTTTTTTAAATAAATCTAATGCTCTAATCTTTGGGTGATTCAAATGTTTAACTTTTTCTTCATAAATTTCTAATGCGTATTGCATAATGTTTGATAAATAGATAAAGTCAAATTTACTATTTATCTTTTCTTTTAAATCAACAAAGTTGCAATTATAAAAGGTAATATCTATATCTTTTGCTAAATCTTCTATTTTTTCAAAGTTCGTATCATCCAAATAATTTATTGCTTTTTGTAAAATAGTATATGGCCATTCGTCTCGATTAAAAAGATATTTATGCCTAATATAAGCAGGATTATAATGTTCAAAAAGATAATCCCAAAACATATAACTTTCTTCATCTGTAATAAAATCTTTAATTTTTTCAAATTTCTGTTTATTAAAACTATATTTATTTCGACACAATGCTAAATCAGCTGAAAGAAAGTTAAAGTATTCTTCTTTTGAAACTCTTGCCAACAATAAAGCTCTTTTTAAGTAAAAATAATATTTAGTATAAGGATTTATATCAAAAGCTTCCACTTTATTTGCGCCATTCAAAAACATATCAAATACTTGATCTGAACTAGCTAATACCGATAAGCATTCTTTCTGTTTTAAATCAAAAAAATCTAAAGCATCTTTACAATTTTCATTGGTAAATGCATAAACATAGTCAAACATTTCACCTTTATTAGTCTGATAATTTTTAATTCTTCTTCCCAATGTTTCTAAATTACTAGTTAGTGTACTCATAAATCCCCCAAAAAGTATTCATACTATAACACAAACCTTATCTAAAAAGCAATAAATTTTTTGCAAATAAAGTTATCAAACTTCCAAAAAGTTTAGTCCATAACAAACCTTCTAATAGTAGATAAATGTGACAAACCTTTATTTAAGTAGCAATAATACTATATCTAAAAAAGCAATATCAAATCTAAAAATTAATTTAAAAAAACTAAAATAATATCAAAAAAACTAATCTTTACTATCAACTACAACTTCTATTTAAAATAAATCCTCAAAATGTTAAAATTTTTATCTAAAAATAGCACAAAAATAAGCCTTTTTCTTATTTAAAAATGTTGTATAATATAAATAAAGGAGGTCTTATTATGTTTATTCCATTCTATAACAAAAGTAACTATTCTTTACTTTCATCTTTACTGAAAATAGATGATTTAATTGATTATGCTAAACAAAATAATATCTCTGCTATTGCTTTAACGGATTCTAATATGTATGGAACTATGGAATTTATTACTAAATGTGGCAAAGAAAATATAAAAGCCATTGTGGGTATTGAATTATTAATGCCTGAGTATAAATTTCTACTTTTAGCTAAAGATTATCAAGGCTACAAATCACTAATCAAACTTTCTACTATTCAAAATGAACGATCAATTACTCTCGAAGATTTAGCTAATTTTAATAAAAATGTTATTGCTTTGATTCCTTTTTCTTCTAAAAACGAATTTACAAAACTAGGTGAAATATATTCAGATATTTATTTAGGTTATTCTACGAAACAGGAAGAATTAGAAGTGCTTCTCATAACAAAAAGTATTGTTTTCTTACGTGAAAATCTTTATCTTACGAAAAAAGATGCTGAATACTTACCTTATCTTTATATGATACGGGATGGAAAAACGATAACAGACCAAGTTGAATATGACGTTTTTAATCATGAATTAAATATTAATAATATCAGTGATTTTTCTTCATCAAACGGATTAGATACTACTTTAAAAATTGCTTCTCTTTGCAATTTAGAACTACCCCCTGCCAAAAATTTATTGCCTATATACGATTGTGCTGATTCTAAGTCATATCTTTTTGAATTATGTAAGAAGGGCCTTTCTAAAAGATTAGATGGCAATATTCCTAATAATTATAAAGAACGACTTGTTTATGAACTAAAAATGATTAATGAGATGGATTTTTCTAATTACTTTTTAGTTGTTTATGACTTTATCAAGTATGCCAAAAAGAATAAAATTTTAGTTGGTCCAGGTAGGGGTAGTGCTGCTGGTTCTTTAGTTGCTTATTCACTTGGTATAACTGATATTGACCCTTTAAAATATGACCTTCTTTTTGAAAGATTTCTTAATCCTGAACGTAAAACAATGCCTGATATTGATACTGATTTTCCTAATAATAAACGTAGTGACGTAATTGATTATGTAGTAAATAAATATGGTAAAAGAAGAGTTTGCGGTATTATAACTTTTGATACTTTAAGCGCCAAGCAAGTTATAAGAGATGTTTGTCGTGTTTTAAATATTCCTTTGGAAAAGGTTGACAGATTATGTAAATTTATTCCACCGGTTACTAAAGAAAAATTAAAGGATTTTTACACTCAAAATGCTTCTTTCAAAGCCCAAATTGATAGTGATATTTTACTTACTAAAATGCTTAACATTGCCTGTAAAATTGAAGGTTTTCCTCGACATACTTCATCCCATCCAGCAGGTATTGTTATGAGTCAAGTTGATTTAGATGAAGTTGTTCCTTTAACAATTGGTGATGGCATGTATTTAACTAGTTACACCATGGAATATTTAGAAGACTTAGGGCTTTTAAAAATGGACTTTTTAGGCTTAAAAAATCTAACTATAATTGACAATATTTTAAATGATATTAAAGCTTCCACTTCTATAGAAATTGATTTTTCTAAAATACCTTTAGATGATAAAGAAACACTTAAATTATTTGAAACGGCTAACACTAGTGGTATTTTTCAATTTGAATCTAGTGGGATGCGCAACTTTCTTCGTAAATTAAAACCTTCTTCTTTTGATGATGTGGTCGCAGCCATAGCTTTATTTCGTCCAGGTGCAGCTCCTAACATCGATCCTTATATTCGTAGAAAATTTAAGCAGGAAGAAGTAACTTACATTGATAAGTCCTTGCAAGAAATTTCCACAAGTACTTTTGGCCTTTTAATTTACCAAGAACAAGTTATTCAAGCTGCTAGTCTTTACGCTGGTTATTCTTTAGGAGAAGCCGATATTTTAAGAAGGGCAATGAGTAAGAAAAAAATAGATTTATTAAAAACAGAAGAAGAAAAATTCATTCAAAAAAGTATCTCCAAAGGTCACTCCAAAGAACAAGCACAAAAGGTCTTTTCTTTAATTTTGAACTTTGCTGGTTATGGTTTTAATAAGTCACATTCAGTTGCTTATTCTATAGTCGCTTTTAAAATGGCTTACCTAAAATGTCATTATAAAACGATTTTCTTTGCTAATCTTTTAACTAATGTCATCGGAAGTGAAGCCAAAACACATGAGTACATCATGGAGGCCAAAGCTAATAACATAGAAGTTTTAAAACCAACTATAAATGAAAGTACCAACCGCTATATTGTTAAAGATGAAAAAATAATTTACCCACTTTCAAATATCAAATCAATTGGTGCTGTTGTTTCTAATACTATTAAATCTGTTCAAGAAGATGGTAAGTTTACTGATATTTATGATTGTTTTAGTAGACTGTTTATTGCAGGTATTGGTAAGAAAACTTTCGAAATTTTAATATTTGCCGATGTTTTTAAAGATTTTGGTTTTAATAGGGCAACATTAATTTACAATTTAGACAGCTTATTTAATTATGCTGAATTGACTAAGGACATTGACCCATCACTTGTAATGCAACCTGATATAGAATTTCAAAAGGAATATTCCCAATCTTTTTTACTTGAAAAAGAAAAAGAAGTCTTTGGCTTTTATCTTTCCTCACATCCAGCTACTTTCTATAAAGCTCAAAATCCAACTTGTATTCCACTAAATACTGTGGATAAAAATTTCAACAAGACAATCGATACTATAATTCTTGTGGATAAAATAAAAGTAATCGTAACTAAAAAAGGTGATAAAATGGCTTTTGTTACTGGAAGCGATGAAACAGCAACAGCTGAATTTACCTTTTTCCCCAAAATTTTTCAAGAGATTTCTAATCTTGAAAAAGGCAATATATTAAAAATAAGAGGAGTAGTAGAAAAAAGGTTAAATCAATTTCAAGTAGTAGTTAAAAAAGTTAAGAAAATGGAAGGAGATAACGATGAAAAAGCTAACTAATAAAGAAAAAATATATTCATATGCAGCCATTTTATTAATAATCGATCAGTTTCTTAAATTTTTAATTCGTGCTAAATTACCTCTTCATAAGGAAATCGTTATAATTCCACGTTTTTTCTCTTTATATAATACAACCAATACTGGCGCAGCCTTTTCCATTTTTCAAAATCATACTATTTTTCTTATTTTATTTACTTTCTTAATTTTACTGATCATTGATAAATATCTTCAAAAAGAAACTTATTTTACGAAGTTATCAATCACTTCATTAGGTATGATTATAGGAGGTATTATAGGAAATTTAATAGATAGAATAATTTATCATGGTGTTACAGATTATTTACTTTTCGTCTTTGGTAGTAAAAGCTTCCCAGTTTTTAATTTTGCTGATATTTTAATTACATGTGGCATCTTCCTTTATTTTATCTCAATGCTTATTGATTTAATAAAAAATAAATCTATCTCTATAGATTCACGGAATAAAAATTCTCAAATTAGTAATCATCTAGAAGAAACAAAAAATAAGTTAGATACCAAAAAAAATAAAAGTATCGAGGAATCCCCAAGAAGAACAAATACCAAAAATGCAAAAAATAATCTAAATAATTATCCTCATAAAAAAAGGACAAATACCAAAAATGGTACTAAAGAAAGTGCCAAAAAGAAAGGAGCTCTTTATGATTATAGCCGATACAAGTGATGAAAGACTTGACACCTTTTTAGCTCATAAATTGGACTTATCTCGCAGTAAAATTCAAAAACTTTTGAAAGATAAATTAATTACTGTTAATGGAAAAGTTCCTGTAGCTAGTTATCAAGTAAAGGAAAATGATGAAATTATAATAAATGATGATTTAGACTATGAAATAAAAGTTGAACCAGAAAATATCAAATTAGATATAGTCTATGAAGATGATGATTTACTAGTTATCAACAAAGAAAGTGGAATGGTCGTTCATCCAGCTCCTGCTCATTATACTAATACTTTAGTTAATGCTTTATTATATCATTTTGACATCCAAACCAAAGATAAACTTCGTCCAGGAATTGTTCATCGTCTTGATAAAGATACAAGTGGTTTAATGCTTGTTGCGAAAAACGATTGGACTTTAGATAAATTATCGCAAATGATAAGTAAAAAAGAAGTTAAACGTCACTATTTAGCTATTGTTGATGGTGTTATTAAACATGATACAGGGACAATTGATGCTCCTATTGGAAGAGATGCTAACGACCGTCAAAAAATGGCTGTTACTGATCAAAATTCTAAAGAAGCAGTAACTCACTTTAAAGTACTAGAACGTTTTCCAAATAATACTTTACTAGAATGTATTCTTGAAACAGGAAGAACTCATCAAATAAGAGTTCATCTTTCTTACATTGGCTTTCCTGTTACCAATGATCCAACATACAATAAAAAGAAAGCAACTTCTTTCGGTCAAATGCTTCATTCAAAAAGTATCGCTTTTAAACATCCAAGAACAAACGAAGAGTTATCATTCGAAGTAGCACCTCCAAAGGAATTTCAAGAAAAGCTAGATCAACTACGAAAAGAAAATACAAATCAATTCTAATTTTAAAACTAAATTCTATAAATACGATTCTATAGTTTTCGTATTCTAAGTAAAAATTAGATTAAGCAAATTTTACAAATCAAAATAATTGTGTCATAATAAAAGTGATTTAAGAAATTTATTCATCGAAAAAAATTTATATAATGAATTTTAAGTACGGTAGGGAGGTAAAAATGGTTGAAAGATTAAAAAATAAATTGATTTACTATGTGAATTTCAAAGTTTTATAAACGATAATTTATTAAAAAATATAAACAAAAGGAGATAATAATTATGAAAAAAGAATATACTGGTTTTCCTTCAATAGATAAACCTCAAAATGATGGCTATAGTTTATTAGCCAAAAATCCAATTATACCTAATATTAACATTTATTCTGCAATTAAAGCATTAAACATGTTTTATAAAAAAAGTGTTGCTATTGATTGCTTAGATTTAGTTGCTGATTATAACCAACTTTTTAATGATGCTGTTAAAATTTCTCTTGCTTTAAAAGAACTAGGAGTAAAAAAAGGTGATATTGTTTCAATTAGTATGCCTAACTTTTATCAAGCAGTAGCATCTTTTTTGGCATGTAATAGAATTGGTGCAGTAACTACTTTTTTAAATCCTAGTGCTTCTAAAGAAGAAATAAATGAATATTTAAATTTATTTGAATCCCCAATATATATTAACTACGATAAAACACCTCAAGATAATGATGAAATAAAGGCTAAAACAAAAGTTAAATACATAGTTACTTTAAATAAAGAAAATATAAATAATTTAAACATGGATTATGATTATCATATCACATCAAATGATACTACCATAGATTTTAATAGTCTTGAAAATATTTCTAAATTTCAAAAAAATAATATTGAGCTTCATACAGGTAAGGAAAATTCTTTAATTTTATTTACTAGTGGTTCAACGGGAAAATCTAAGTCAGTTGTTTTAACTAATGAAAATATATTATCAGCTGGAACTTATTTAAAAAATTCATCTAAGGCTAAAAATCTTAATGGCAACAAAACTTTAGTATGTGTACCATTTACATACCCTTATGGCTTTGCTACTTCAACAATCATGACTTTATTAACAAATAAAACAGCTATTCTTGCTCCAAGCATGTCAAAGGAAACAATAAGCTACTATTTAAAAAAGCAGCCTAACATTATATTTGGCAGTCCAGCACTATTAGATTTAATAATGAAAAACGTTCCAAATAATCAAGATTTGTCATCAATAACGACATTTATATCAGGAGGCGATTTTTTAACTCCATCACATTCAGCAAGAGGAAAAGAATTTTTTGAAAATCATGGTGCTTCAAATGTGGAGATGGGTAATGGTTCAGGTAATGCTGAAACTGTAAGTTGTGGAACTAATCCAACAGGAATAAAAATAAGACCAGAAACCGCTGGAAAAGTTTTAGTTGGCACCGATGCAATGATTGTTGACCCAGAAACAATGGAAGAAAAAAAATATGGGGAAGAAGGACTACTATGCGTATCAGGAAAACATGTTTTTAAAGAATATTATAAAGAACCAGAACTCACTAGAAAAGCTAAATTTATGAGAAATGGTAAAGAGTTCTTTAAAACTGGAACTATGGGCTTTATTGATAAAGAAGGTTATTTTACATTAACTGGAAGAGAATCAAGATTTTACATATTATCAACATTAAATAAAGTATACTGTGATAGAGTTCAAGTAATGCTATCATCTTGTGATATTATAAACGATTGTGCTGTAGTAAAAGTTCCAGATAAAGATTTGCTTTATGTAAATAAGGCCTACATTGTTTTAAAAGATGGCGTCGAAGTAAATCAAGATACCATAGATAAAATATATGCTTTTTGCAATCAACCAATAAAATCTTCTTTAGGAGATTCTGAACAATTTAAATGGTATGAAATACCAACTTATGTGGAATTCGTCAAGGAACTGCCTAGAAGAAGTGGAACAGACAAAATAGACTATAAGTTATTAGAAGAAGATGCCACAGCTAAGTTAGGCAAAGACAAAGTTTTACAGAAAACACTAACAAATTAAAAAGGTAATAGAAATATTATCTTTTTTATTGTATAATTAGTTAAAGTAATTAAGATAGAGGTGAAATTTATGGGTAGTGGAATATTTTTTCCTTTATGTGCTTTGCCATTTAGCATATTAATTATTCTTTTATTCTATATCAAAGGTCACGTTAAATCAAAAGAAACAACGCTTTATCAAGTGTTAATTATTTCAAACTTCCTAGGAATAATTATTGAATTATTGTGTACTTTTGCCTCTAAAATATATAATACAAATTTATTACTAAGTAATTTTATCTATAAATCTTATTTATTATATCTTATTATTTGGATTTCAACATTTGCCTACTATATTTTTAGTATATCGAAGAAAAATGAAAACGTAATAAAAAAGGAAAGATACAAACTCATAATATTGTACTATTTAGTTATAATCATCTTAATAATTTTTTTACCTATAGAAGTAGTAATCAAAGATAATTTTAACATTAGATATACAACTGGTCCAGCTGTTCAATTTTCTTATTTGATATCTTTTATAGCTATTTTAATAATTTTAATTTCTATGTTAACTAATTTAAAAAACTTGAGTAAGAAATATGTACCTGTTATTATATTTTTATTGAT
>CANQIM010000050.1 GCA_947624075.1 uncultured Bacilli bacterium
ATTGTCTAATTTTTAGTCAATACTTAAATTTTTTCTAAGAAATAATTTACTCATAAAAATCTTCAGTGTATAATAATACATAAGTAGAGAGGTTTGAATCATGGAAAAGAAAAAGATAATTATTATAGTTCTTGCAGGAATACTATCAATATTAATTATTACTGGTTCTTACTTTATAGCACAAGCTAGATTAAAAATGGGTACTAGAGTCAGTAAAGAAGAAATACATACTATGTATGTCAAAATCAATCCTTTGGTTAAATTAACATTTAAAGAGAAATACTATTCTTGTGATGATAGTGAAGAGGCTTCTTGTGATAGGCATTTTTATCGAGTAACTAAATATGAATTGATTGATGAAAATGCTAAGAAAATTTATAAAGATTTAAATTTGAAAGACGAAAATTTATACCAAGCTATATTAACTTTGTGTGATGTTGCCATTTCTAATAAAATTATGTTTAATGAAATAGAAATTACTACTGATAGTGAAAGTATAAAAGATAGTGATATATTAAGTTATATGAAGAGTAATTCTGAAAATAAAATTAATTATTTGGTACACGTAAATTATCAAAAGACTATTAATGAAAAGAAACTTTTACAAGAAGAAAGTGAGCAAAAAAAGACTTATTTAGTAACGTTTAATAGTGATGGTGGAACGGCAATAGATGCGCAGAATGTAGAAGAAGGAAAAGTGGCAGTAAAACCTAGTAATCCGACAAAAGAAGGTTACAACTTCGTTGAATGGCGTCTTGATGGAAAGGCTTTCAATTTTGATACTGTAATAACGCAAGATATCACTCTAGAAGCAGTATGGGAAAAAGCTAAAACAACTGAAAATAAGCCACAGTCTCAAAAAGAAGTTTGGCAAGAAAATGAGGAGCCAAAACCAGAAGTTGAAAATAAAGATGAACCTAGCCAAACACCTCCAGTTGAAGAAACTCCTACAGTCCCAGAAGAAACACCAAAAGCGCCAGAAACAACAGATGCACCAGTAAGCCCACAACCTACTGGTGAATAAAAATTTAATAATTTCTTTCTTTAGAAAAAGTTTTTTCAATAAAAGGGATTAAAATCCTTGGTGATGCAATGCCAGTGTTAGAAATAGTATGCAAACCACCAGAGATATTTAATCTTTTTGTTTGCTCATTTCCAAAATATGTACAACTATGTGTTTCTAACCAACCATATTTTTTTGTTTTTACTTCAATATCATACTTTTTTAAATGATAACCTTCATCAGTTTCTGTTTTATCAACAATTCGATACTCAATATTATATTTTTCTAGAAAGTCAGTACTATTTTTTAATAATTCTTGAAAACACTTTTCGGCATTTTCTGGTTTACAAAAGCAAAATTGTTCGAGTTTTTTAAATTCTCTTAAACGTACTAATCCATCTAATTTTTGCTCATTACGAAAGCATTCATTTATTGAAAACATTTTTAATTCTTTGGTAACTTTTTTATTCATAAAATATTCTAAAAAACCTTGCTCAGCACTTCCAAATAATGCTTGTCGCTCGTCGATTCCTAAGCTAAACTCTTTTGTAACAACAGCTTGTTTTTCAATTACTTCCCAAGAGCCAGCACTCGGAAGTGATAAATATTTATAGCCCTTTTTCAATAACGTGGTAGCAAAATCTTGAAATAAATCATATTCCAATTTACTTAATTCAAAATCCAAATAGTAAATTCCATCTTTAACATTACTTTTCATATTTTTTACTCTCCTTTACTTTTTTAGAAAATGCTATTAAATCATTTAAGGAAATATTATGGCTTTCAGCTACTTTTTCAATAGCCCCAATAATATCAGATAACTCTATTAAAAGCATCAAATGATTATTTTGTTCTAGAGCATCTTTAGCTTCTTCAACCTCTTCTTCTACTTTAGAAAATGTTCCATAAATACCCTTTTTTATTTTTCTATTGTGCCAAGAAAAATCTTTTTTTATGTTTATAGAATCATAAGTGTTCGACTCTGAAAAATGAACTGTTAAAAGTTTATTTTTGCCTAATTTATAGATAAATCTTCGTTGGGAAAAAGTAAGAAAGTGATATTTTGTATTTAATTTATCAATTATGGTGGTAATTTCTTCAAGAGAAAGCGCATTTTTAGAAATCCATGCTCCTTCTTTAGTCTCTGGTAAAGGATTGTCTAATATTTTTAAAGCAATAGTTTCGACACAATTTAATTTAGCATAAGTATCAATTATTTTTAGAAGACTCTTAAAATTATTTTTTAAGAGAACTATATTAACACGAATTCTTTTTTGAGTTAAAAAGCTTTTAGCTGCTAAATAATCATTTTGATAATTATAAAATCTTTTATCATCGTTAGAATTAGCAGATACAACAGTAATTTCCTTTAACCAGTTATTAAATAAATTTAGTTTATCTTCTTCAAAAAATAAATTTCCTGATGTTTGAATACGATAATCGAGAAATAGGTTCGAAGATTCAACAATTTCTTTTAGCTGATTTAACTCATCATACTTATATAATGATGGCTCTCCATTTCCTGACAAAATGAAATGCTGAAATTTTATATTTTCTTCTTGATAATTTTTTATTTTTTCTTTTAGTTGCTCTAGTTGTTCTTCAAAAGATGGTAATTCCGCTTTAGTCATTTTAGCTATGCAATATGGACATTTTTTGTTACAAGCATAGCTTCCTAGTACAAAAATATAATCTTTTAATATCATTTTACAAACCTCCCATAAGCGTATTTTTTACGCATTTTATACTAAAAAAATATATTTAAAATAATTGCTTATTCTTAGTTTTTTCCTTGAATACATAAATTTTAGCTGGTTTCTTGCCAAGAAAATTTTTGGTATGATTAGTGTCCTCAATTAATTCGGACGATAATAATTTTTTGCGAAAATTACGCCGATCTATTGATATCTTCAGAATGCTTTCATATACTTTGTGTATTTCTGGAATGGTAAAACCATTTGGATAAAAAGCCTTTAAGATGCTTGATGTTGTGATTAACTCTTTTAACTTTTCAATAGAAGATAAAATAATCCTATTGTGATCGTAGGCTAAATTAGGAATGTTATCGATAGGAAACCAATCAGCATCGTAAGTTTTTTTGGTTTCTTTTAAAATATTTACTTTATCAATATCTACTATTCCAATAAAACAAAAGCCAAACATTCTTAGTAAAGGTGAACGATTTATATCATCAACTACATCAATCATTTCAAGATTTATGTTTTGTAAAGAAGTCTTTTCCTTTAATTCTCTTTTAGCAGCTGTTAAAATTGTTTCATTATTATACATGGCGCCACTTACAAGAGCCCACATTTTAGAATATGGCTCATTTTTTCGGCGAATAAGTAATACTTTTACAATACCATGGTCAATTGTAAATATTGAATTAATAACATGAGCTCCCATATTTTTGTATAAAGGATTATTTAATTCCATGTTCGCCACCTCTAATTTGATTATATGCGTATTTTTTACACTTGTCAATAGTTTTTTATTTTTCATTATTTTAAGGAAAACAAGTCCCTTATATTTTTGTATAAAGACTTTGATTGACGTACAGTTCTATATCTTGCATTTATTAACGTTATTTTAGTTGAACAGGTTTCTGTAAATTTCAAATTGAAAAATATTGTTTGGCTTTATAAATTCTAGAGTTTCGTTTCTTTAATGTTTTTAGTAATTTTGTTTATTTTACCAATTATTTTCGATTGGTAGTTTAGATTATTTTATATAAATTTATCGGATTCGATTATCTCAATGCCATTTTTTGATAATAATTCAGCTGTGATACCAGGTTTATTTACAAGAGTATTAGTAAATGTTCCATCATAAGTTTGACACTTTCCACAAGATGGACTACGTGATTTTAAAATAGCCTTTTTAATATTATATTCCTTGGCCAATCTAAGAGTCTCTTCAGCACCTCTTTGAAAATTTTCGGTTACATCCTGGGATTTATTTGTGATTACTCTAGAGCCTAGTCTTTCAGCTGGATCTCTTGGGGTAGTTAAACCGCCTAATTGCTCAGGACATACTAGAATAACATCATGTTTACTTATGATTTGTTTTATTTTTTCATTAGCATTATTTCCACCATTATATTTACAGTTTACGCCAGCTAAGCAGGCACTTATAAGAATTTTTTCATTATTAGACATAATATCACCAATATAATTATAAAATAGTTTTAACTTTATTACTAGATGGAGAAATAGTTACATTACTAAATTAAATATTTTAAAGAATAACTAATTTTTATGAAAAGGTTTATAATATTATTAGTGAGTAGTGAAAATTGGGTAGAAAAGAAGTGATTCTTTTGAAGTTTGAAGAATTGAAAACATTGGTTGAAAAATGTCGAATTTGCGAAGAAAAGTTTGGCTTTGAGCCACATCCTGTTTTTTGGGGCAATGAAAACTCAAAAATAGTTCAAATAAGCCAAGCACCATCTAGTACAGTTCATAAAGTTTTAAAACCTTTTTCAGATGCCAGTGGTAAAATTTTAAAATATGAATGGTATCAAATTAGTGATGAGGAATTTTATGATACAAATAATTTTTTTATTGGGGCAATGGCACATTGTTATCCAGGAAAAGATAAAAATGGGAATGATAAAATTCCTCCAAAGTGTTGCTTTGACAAATGGGTAAAAGAAGAAGTTAAGGCTGTAAACAATGAAATTTATGTAATTATAGGTGCTAAAGCGAGTAAAGCTTTTTTCGGAGATGTTAGTTTTGAAGAATTAGTTTTTAATGATCAAATTATAAATGGAAAAAAGGCATATGTACTACCTCATCCATCACCTCTAAATAGAAAATGGATTAAAGATCATCCTTTATTTTTAGAAAAACGAATTAAGGAAGTAAGAAATGCAGTAAAAAAGTGTATAAATGCTAGATAGTTATTGGGCCTAGAAGAAAGAATTAGAATTGGGCTGTTTATGCGAAAAGGCTTCGGAAAATTTTGGTAAGCTTTGCTGTAGAGTTAGTTTTTGTGTTTATTTTGGTAGTTTAATTATGTTTTAAGAAGTATCATTTTATAGCTTATTCTTTCTATTTATGCTATTATATTTTTGAGGTTTTATTTATGGAAATATTAAAAAGTTGTATGTTGTGTCCAAAAAAATGTGGCGTAAATAGATATGAAAAAAAGGGCTTTTGTCAAGCATCTAATAAAGTTAAAGTAGCTTATTATAGCTTACATATGTGGGAAGAGCCTGTTATTTCTGGTAAAAATGGCAGTGGAACTATTTTCTTTTCTAATTGCAATATGAAATGTATTTATTGTCAAAATAAAAAAATTAGTCTTGATGGATACGGGAAATTAATTAGCAATAAAAAACTGGGAGAAATTATGCTAGAATTGCAGAAGAAAAAGGCTCATAACATAAATCTTGTAACTCCGACACATTATGTTCCAGAAATTGCTTCTGTATTAAAAAAAATAAAAGGTAAAGAGTTGAAAATACCAGTAGTTTATAATACAAGTAGTTATGAAAATGTTGGAACTTTAATGATGATGCGGGGATTAGTTGATATTTACTTGGCTGATTTAAAGTATTATGATGATGAGTTAGGTATCAAATATTCTAGTTGTAAAGATTACTTTGAAACAGCTAGTATGGCAATTGATGAAATGTATAGGCAAGTTGGAAAATTTACTTTAAAGAATGGATTACTGAAAAAAGGACTTGTAATTAGAGTTTTAATCTTGCCGGGACATAGTGATGATGCCATAAAAATAGTGGAATATATTTATAAGACCTATGGAAATGATGTAATTATAAGTATAATGAATCAGTATACGCCAGTTAACAAGATTGAAAAATATGAAAATTTAAATAGAAAAGTTACTGAGGAAGAGTATAATAAAGTGATTAATATGGCGATTAAGCTAGGTGTAAAAAATGCATTCGTTCAAGAGGGCGAGGCGGCTAGTGAAAGCTTTATTCCAAAATTTGATAGCTCAGTTGTTAGGTAGAGAACTTATGGGCAGTTTGATAAAAATTGAAATGGTATATTCTAGACCTTGCTTAAAAAAATATGATTTCGAGTTAAATTTTGTACTTAAAAAAGTGGAATGTTATAAGTAATGTTTGAAAAATTTAGCTTTTACTGTTAGAATATATGGCAGTTGATGGAGGCGATTCTTTTGATTAAGGAAATTGATAAAAAGCAAGTAGTTGAATTAATTAAAAAATACTATGAAAAAAATTATTTAGGACAAGCAATTAAGGTAAGAGTTGAAACTAGAAAGAAAATGCCTTTTTATGATGTGAATAAGAAGCAAGACAGTGAGGCAAATAAAGATAACGTACAAAATGATTTATTTTCTAATTATAACTTGGGTGTTGAAAACTTATTTGTAGTTATGGGCTATCTAGAGCAAGATGGATATTTACATAAGTTTGCAAAAAGATTGGATGGCGAAGAAATAAAAATGATATTGGTTGATGCCTTAGATGAAGATATTGACAAAATAGAGATGAAAAATAAATTTAAATATTCCGTTTTTGAAAATGATAAAATAGGTAGTTACTTTAGTGGTATAAAGATATATACTAATGGTAAAGAAAAAGTTTTGGCAAAAGGAAAAGATAATTAAATCTTTACTTGACTAAAAGTTTTAATTATTTGATAGTGGGCTTTAAATAATGAATAAAATTTTGTGAAATTTTGATGAAATTTTTGCAATATAGAAAGTTATTTTTATGATTTTATTTAACATTTGGCTGATTTGTGATATTATTGTTTTAGGAGGTTAAGAAAATATGAAAAAATTTGGATTATTATTGATAATGTTGTTAGCTATTATGGCAATGCCTTTTAGTGTTTTGGCTGAAGGAGAAGAAAATGCAGAAAATGAGGCTGAAACTACAGATGAAGTAAGTGAAGAGTCTAAAGAAGTAAAAATATATTTCTTTAGAGGTGAAGGTTGTCCTCATTGTGCAGAAGCTGAAGAATGGTTTCAAAGCATTGAAGAAGAATATGGAAGTAAATTTGAAATAGTTGATTATGAAGTTTATAATAGTCAAGAAAATTCAGACTTAATGGATAGAGTTGCTGAAGCTAGAGATGAAGAAGTAACTGGAGTTCCTTACATTATTATAGGTAATCAATCTTGGAATGGATTTTCTGCAGAATTGGAAGATGAAATTCTATCACAAATCGAATCTGAATATGAAACAGAACCTAGTAGTAGATATGATATAATGCAATTGCTTCCTCAACTTGAAGCAGAGTCTAAAGAAAAATCAAAATCTACTGATGTTGTTGCAACAATAATAATTATCCTTGTTGTTGGTGGAGTAACATTTGGAATAGTAAAAGCAAGAAAATCAACTTATTAGGATTAATTTACAAAATAAAGCTCGTCGTAAGAACGAGTTTTTTTATGAAAAAATTTATAAAAAGACGTTTTACGTAAAAGCGCCTTTTTATGAAAGTAATAATTCTTGACCTATAGTTAGAAGATTACTGGTGAGATTGTTGATGGCTTTCAAATCGGAAACGGAAATGTTGTTTTCACGAGCTATTGACCATAAAGTATCGCCTTTTTTTACTACATAAACATTTGAATTTGTAGAAGGCGCTTTAGGTATTTTCAATTTATCACCAATTTGTAAGATTGTAGATGTAAGATTGTTTAGTTTAATTAAATCATCAACGGTTATGTTATTTTTTTGTGCAATAAGCCATAGACTGTCGCCTTTTTGAACCTCGTATAAGTAGTATTCGTCATCGTTTTGTGGAGGGATTGAAGGATTGGTTGGCTGTTGATTTGTTTTAGGTACTTGTAGTACTTGGCCAATGTAAAGAGTATTAGTTACTAAGTTGTTTAGTTGTTTTATAAAGTCAACAGTCGTTTGAAATTTTGTGGCAATAGCATAAAGTGTGTCACCTTTTTGAACAATGTATTCCGCTGTTTCAGTATTTGGTAAAGATTCTTTTTTGAGTTGTAGAACTTGACCTATTTGCAAAGTATCTGATGTTAAGTTATTTAGATCTTTTAGTTCTTGAACAGTAAGTCCAAAACGGTTAGCAATTTTGTATAAAGTATCGCCTCTTTGTACTGTATACGTGTTTGCTGTGTTATTTACACCAGGAGGAGTATATTTGTAGCCTGTGTAATCAGCAATAGCTTTAACTACTCCTTCTACATAATCTTCAAGATTATTTCGTAATTTATTTGCATCTTTAGCATTGTCTATGAATCCATATTCGACAAGTATTGGTTCTACATTTCCCGTTTCTCTTAAAATATAGTAATAATCTTTATTGGGATTTTCTGGTAAACGTCGTTGATAGGCTTTTCTTTTTATTTG
>CANQIM010000051.1 GCA_947624075.1 uncultured Bacilli bacterium
CAGTACTAACTGGTTCAACAGGAGAAGCAGGAAAACATTCTCATACAGTAACTACAAATAGTTCTACTACTGGTGGTGGTGGTTCGCACAGTCATACAGTTGCACAGATTGCTGATGAAATTTTTATTTCAGGAAACATTGGTGGTATAAAAGAAGGATATACACTAACTTGGCATCTTGGACCGTCTGGATTTGGTACTGGTAATACTTCTTCAGTTGCCAATCACAACCATAGTATACCAGCTTTAAGTGGGTCAACAAATGAAGTTGCAGCTCATACTCATACAGTATCTACAACGGCAAGTAATACTGGATATACAGGAAGTGGTACAGCCTTTAGTACTCTAGATCCATATCTAACAGTTTATATGTGGAAAAGAACTAAATAGCTTTATTGTTACTAAACTTTATCTTATAAAAATATGGAAGATTAGTATAAATTTACTAATTTTCTTTTTTTTAAGTAAATAAAGCAAACTTTTTAGCACAAACTATTGACAAGTGCTAAAAGTTGTCATACAATACAATTAGCACTCATAAATTAGTAGTGCTAGGAGGTTAATTATTATGTTGACTGAAAGACAAGAAAAGGTTTTAAAGATAATAGTTGAAAAATACATTAAAAATCCTATTCCTGTTGGTTCTAAACTTGTTGCTAAAATAATGAAATGCTCATCAGCTACCATTCGTAATGAAATGGGAGTCTTAGAAGACCATGAGTTATTAGAAAAAACACATACATCATCAGGAAGAGTTCCATCAAGTAAAGGCTATCGTTATTATGTAGATCATTTAATGGAAGTTAAAAAGATGAAAAATGATGATATGTTAAAGATGCAAAAAGTTTTTGATAACAAAATTGCTCTATCAGATGTTATAGAAAAATCTTTAGAAGTAATATCTGAAATGATGAATTATACGACCGTCATACTTGGAAGTAATTCACATCAAAATCTTCTTAAGCAAATAGAAGTTGTACCAATAGATGACGTAAGTATGATAGTTATCATTATTACTGATAAAGGTCATGTCGAACATAAGCAAATAAAATTATACGAAGTTTCTTTAGAAGAAATCAAAAAGACAGTCAGCTTAATTAATAATTTAATTTCTGGTACACCAATCGATGAGGTTAGCACAAAACTAGAATGTGAAATAAGACCTATAATAGGTAATTATGTAAAACAACATGAACAATTATATAATGCTTTCTATCATGTGTTTAACGATTTTACTAATCAAGAAGTAAATATAGTTGGACGTAATAAGATGCTAGAGCAACCAGAATTTAGTACAAATATCGACAAAATTAAAAATGTCTTTAACAAATTAGAAAGCAAATCTCTTCTACGTAACATTGAAGAAGATGATGATAACAATATAAAAGTTTATATTGGTGATGAAACTAATATAGATAGTGATGTTACCGTTATCAAAACTAAGTTTAAAAATGGTTACGAAGAAGGAACAATTGCCATAATTGGACCAAAGAGAATGGAGTATGACCGTGTTGTTTCACTCCTAGAATACATGAAAGAAAATATTGAAAGGTAGGTAATTATGGAAACAGAAGAAATAAAACAAGAACAAAAACAACAACCAGAAACAGAAGTTTTACAAGAAGAAAAAGTAGAAGAACCAAAAAAAGAAGAAGACTGCTGTTGCAAAGAGGAAAAACATAAATGTAAATGTGAAAAGAAAAATAAAAAAGAAGAAAAAGTAAAAGAAGAGCTAAAAAAACTTGAAGAAGAAAATAAACGACTAATTGAAAAAGTTCAACTTGCTCAAGCCGAACTAATTAATTATCGTAAACGTAAAGATGAAGAGACAGCTAATATCTTAAAATATGCTAATCAAGATTTAATAATGGAATTAATTCCTATAGTTGATAATTTTGAAAGAGCTATAAAGCTAGATGATAATGACTTAACTGATGATTTATCAAAGTTCTTAGCTGGATTTAAGATGATGTATGCTTCCTTAGCCGATTTATTAAAAAAGTTTGGTGTTGAAGAAATTAGCCGTGTGGGTGAAAAGTTTGATCCTCAGCAAGAAGAAGCTTTAATGACTGATAATGTTCCTGAAATGGAAGATGAAGTGGTTATTGAAGTATTATTAAAAGGTTATAAATATAAAGGTAGAGTTATTAGACCTGCCTCTGTTAAAATAAATCAAAAGTAAATAAGAAATGGAGAGATGATAAATGAGTAAAATAATAGGTATTGATTTAGGTACAACAAATTCATGTGCTGCTGTATTGGAAGCAGGAGCACCAAAGGTAATTCCAAATCCTGAGGGAGGAAGAACTACTCCATCAGTAGTTGCTTTTAAAAAAGGTGAAAGAATAGTAGGAGAGGCTGCTAAAAGACAAGCTTTAACAAATCCTAATACAGTTTCATCTATTAAAAGATTAATGGGTACTGATGAAAAAGTTAAATTAGAAGATAAGAAATATACACCAGAAGAAATTTCTGCTATGATTTTATCTTATATTAAAGATTATGCTGAAAGTTATTTAGGTGAAAAAGTTACTAAAGCTGTAATCACAGTTCCTGCATACTTTAATGATTCACAACGTCAAGCTACTAAAAATGCTGGTAAAATTGCTGGTTTAGAGGTAGAAAGAATTATCAATGAACCAACAGCTGCAGCACTTTCTTATGGGCTTGATAAAGAAAATGGTCAAACTATTTTAGTTTATGACTTAGGTGGAGGTACTTTTGATGTATCTATCCTTGAAATTGGTGATGGTGTTTTCGAAGTTAAGGCTACTAATGGTAACAATCACTTAGGTGGCGATGACTTTGACCAAAGAATAATTGATTATATTGTTAAAGAATTTAAAAAGGAAAATGATATTGATTTAACTGATGATAAAATGGCTATGCAACGTTTAAAAGAAGCTGCTGAAAAGGCTAAAAAAGATTTATCAGGAATGGTTACAACACAAATTTCTGCACCATTTATTGCTAAAGATGAAAATGGTGATCCTCTACACATTGATATGAGTTTAACTCGTGCTAAATTTGAAGATTTAATTTCTGACTTAGTTGAATCTACTATTGAACCAGTTAAGAAAGCTTTAAAAGATGCTAAGATGACTAAAAAAGATATAGATAAAGTTATTTTAGTAGGTGGTTCTACTCGTGTTCCAATGGTTTATGATTTAATTACGAAAGAATTAGGACAAGAACCATCTCGTGAAGTTAACCCAGATGAAGTTGTTGCTATGGGTGCTGCTATTCAAGGTGGAGTTTTAACTGGTGATGTTAATGATATCGTCTTACTAGATGTAACTCCATTATCACTTGGTATTGAAACTTTAGGTGGCGTTATGACTACTTTAATACCACGTAATACAACTATTCCAACTTCAAAATCAGAAATTTTCTCAACTGCTGCTGATAACCAACCAGGTGTTGAAGTTCATGTATTACAAGGTGAAAGACCTATGGCAAATGATAATAAGACTTTAGGTAGATTCCAATTAACAAATATTCCACCAGCACCTCGTGGTGTTCCACAAATTGAAGTTAAATTTGATATTGATGCTAATGGTATTGTTAATGTTACAGCTAAAGATTTAGGTACTAATAAAGAACAATCTATTACCATTACTTCAAGTACAAACTTAACTGATGAAGAAATTGAAAAAATGCGTAAAGAAGCCGAAGAAAACAAAGAAGCTGATGAAAAACGTAAAGAAGAAGCCGAAGTTAGAAATGAAGCTGAACAAATGGTTTTCCAAACAGAAAAAGCTCTTAAAGATTTAGGTGATAAAGCTGATAAGAAGGAAAAAGAAGAAGCAGAAGATTTGATTGATGACTTGAAGAAAGCTTTAGAAAAAGATGATATTGATGATATCAAAGAAAAGAAAGACAAACTTCAAGAAAAAGCTATGGCTTTAGCTACTAAAGTTTATGAACAAGCTGCTAAAGAAAGACAAGATACAGCAAATGAAGACGATGACGATGATGACAAGAAGAAGTCTAAAAAAGACAAGAAGAAAAAGAAAGACGACGATGTCGAAGAAGCAGATATAGAAGAAGAATAATTTTAAGTAGTTCCTTTGGGAGCTACTTATTCCATTAAAGAAAAGGGAGTGAATTAATTGGCAACTAAAAGAGATTATTACGAAGTCCTTGGAGTAGATAAAAATGCTTCTAGCGATGAAATAAAAAGCGCTTTTCGAAAGAAAGCAAAAGAATTCCACCCAGATTTGAATAAAGATGATCCATCTGCTGCTGATAAATTTAAAGAGGCACAAGAAGCATATTCTGTATTGTCTGATGATAATAAAAGAAAAATGTATGATCAATACGGTCATGCTGGGGTAGATAATTCAGCAGGAGCTGGTTATGGAGGTTTTTCAGGTGGATTTAATGCCAGTGATTTTGATTTAGGCGATATTTTTGATACTATTTTTGGTTCTGGTGGAGGTTTTGGAGGCTTCTCTGGTTTTAGTGGAGGGAGTCAAAGTCGTGCTAGACGTGGTAGTGATGTCTTAATGCGTATGGATTTAGATTTCGAAGAAGCTGTTTATGGTACAGAAAAGAAATTTTCTGTTGATGTAGTAGAAGATTGCGATGAGTGTCATGGCCGTGGTGGTTTTGATAAAGTAGATTGTCATACTTGTCATGGTAAAGGTACAATTACAACTGAACAACATACTATATTAGGTTCTTTTATGTCACAAACAACATGTTCCGAATGTGGTGGAAAAGGTTATACATACAAGCGCAAATGTAGTGAATGTAATGGCAAAGGAAAAATTAAAAAGAAGAAGAATCTTACAATAAATATTCCAGCTGGAGTAAAAACAGGAGATCGTCAACGTGTAAGTGGTAAAGGTAATCCTGGTAGTGATGGTGGAAGTAATGGTGACTTATACATTGAATTTGTTGTTGATGAACATGATTATTTTGTTCGTGATAATGATGATATTTATCTAGAAGTTCCTCTTACTTTAACAGAAGCTATTTTAGGATGTAAAAAACAAATACCAACTCTTTATGGTAATTTAAAACTAAATATTTCTGCTGGAACTAACAGCGGCGATAAGCAACGTATAAGAGGTAAAGGTGTTGACAATAAATACGCACGTCATAAAGGCGATATGTATGTTGTCTTTAAAGTTTATACTCCAACTAGACTATCTAGAGAGCAAAAAAATTTAATTGAAAAGTTAGCTGACACTAACCTTGAAACAGATGAGATAAAAGAATTTAATAAATTTGTCAAAGAAAATGACTAGTTTCAGTTATAAAAAAAGAAAAATTTATATTGATTAAATAAAAAGAGATATGCTCTCTTTTTTCTTTACAATAATCTGAAATTTAGTTATAATGTAGTTGAGGTGGATGGTAGTGAGTACAAAGAAAAAGCAAAATAATAAGCTAAAAGAAAAAAATATTATTCTAGCTATTTTAGCTTGTGTATTTATCTTAGCAATTATATTTGGAAGTATAATTATTAATAAAATAATTAATTCTGATAATACTAATGGAAACGAACAAGATATAGTTGATGATTTACCAAGTCATTTTAGGGTTCAAGATTAATGAACTCTTTTTCTTTTTGCATAAAAATTGATAACATTAGAAAAATAAAACCCAAAGTTAAAAGATTTGGGTATTTTTATAAGTCATTTTGTTCTAAATCATATTTATCTTTATAGTAAATTATTTTTTCATCAAGACAATCAATTATTTCATCAAAAATTTTTTGTGTACTAGTATTTACTAATTTTTCCTTTAAATTTTTAAAATATGTTTCAGCTTTTTTTTCATCTAAGAATGTTTTTAACATATATTTATCGTTTATAATTTTATCATAATTCATTTGTATATATACTTCGTATTTTACATATGAAGTGTCTACATGTTCGTAATTAGAAACAGTAAATTGTTTTTGCCAAAACTTGTTTAAATGAATATTAAAAGTTATTTTATCTTTTATTATTGGGAAAACTTTTTCCTCATTTTCAATGTAATTTTCTGATTTTTTTGTAGAAAAACAAGCATCTTCATCTTCTAAATCATTTGAATAATTAATTTTTCTTTTTAATGTAGAAGATTCTTGTTTATAATTACTAGCTTTCTTTCGCAATTCTTTAATAGCGTAATCCCTTTTTATTTCTTGTAATATTTGACTTTTTTGAGCTAGTAAATTAATTTTGTTTTCATAATACATAGGCTAGTTAAAATCAATTTCTTTCATATTCCAAGATATCAGAAATATTACAATCTAAATAATCACAAATTCTAGCTAATACATAAATATCAATCCTAGTTATAGTCCCTTTAGCTATTCTTTGAATAACTTTAAAGTCTGTTTCCGTTTCACGCATTATTTTATTTTTACTTATATTCTTTTTGGCCAGGATGTCATCTAATTTAAATAAATATTCTCCTGTGCCAACTTTTACTCTAACAATTTTTTCCACGCTTATCACCTTTGTCTTTCATAAAAATTCTATCAACAATATGTGCTGAATAGCTATTGGCTATATAACCAGTAGTATGTAAATCAATAGTTGACTTCATTAATATTATTTGCAAAATAAACTGTTTTTATTTTTACTTCTTTGAATTAAATTAATTTGACAAGCAAATGTTAGTATGGTATGTTGGTATCAATTGAAGAACTTTACTGATTTTTAGTAGTTATCTTAAAAATTATTTGACTTATTATCTTTAAAAGTTTATTATGATATTGCCTAATTTAATTGATTGTTTTTTTGAAAAGAGGAAAGATAAAGATGAAAATTAAGTATGAGTTAATTAAAACTGATAAAAATTCTAAGGCTCGTTATGGCAAAATTCACACTAACTATGGAACTTATGAAACACCTATGTTTATGCCAGTTGGTACAAGAGCAACAGTTAAATCTTTAACCAAAGAAGAGTTAATTGCTGCTGGCAGTGGTATTATTTTAGCTAATACATATCATTTATGGTTAAGACCAGGTGAAGATGTAATTGCCAGATGCGGGGGGCTTCATAAATTTATGAGCTTTAATGGACCAATATTAACTGATAGTGGTGGTTTTCAAGTATTTTCACTAGCTAAGAACAAGAAAAAAGATATTACAGAAGAGGGTGTAATTTTTAAAAGTCATATTGACGGAAAAAAATTACTTTTAACACCTGAAAAATCCATAGAGATTCAAAATAAATTAGATAGTGATATTGCCATGAGTTTTGATGAATGTCCACCGGCTAGTGCAAGTTATGAGTACCTTAAAAATAGTGTTTTACGAACACTTCGTTGGGCACAAAGAGGTAAAAATGTTCATAATAATGAAAACCAAGCTCTTTTTGGAATTGTTCAAGGGGGAGCTTATGAAGATTTAAGAAAATTATCAGCTACTGAAACTGTCAAAATGGATTTTGATGGTTACTCTATTGGTGGTGTTGCTAACGACGGGGAATCTAAAGAAGATATGTATAAAGCAATAGATTACTCCATACCATATATTCCAGAAGATAAAGTCCGCTATTTAATGGGAGTAGGGGAACCGATTGATATAATTGAAGGTGTAATTAGAGGAATTGATATATTCGATTGTGTCCTTCCAACAAGAATTGCTCGTCATGGTCAAGCCTTTACTAGAACAGGCAAAATGAATTTTCATAATGCCAAATTTAAAGAAGACTTAGCTCCAATCGAAAAAGATTGTGACTGTTATACATGTAAAAACTATTCTAGAGCTTATATTAGGCACTTAATTACAACAGATGAAATGCTAGGTGGTAGATTGTTATCAATACATAATATTCGTTTCTTAATTAAACTAACTGAAGAAATCCGTGAAGCTATAAAAAATGATAATTTATTAGAATATAGAGAAGAATTTATAAAAAAATATGAAAACAAAAATAGTGATTAGACTTTTTCTAAACACTATTTTTATATGTAGAAAATAGGTCGATTTATTGAACTATTTATAGAAGTTTGAGTTTGAGTTTGAACTTGATTTTGATTTTGATTAGAATTTGAATTAGTATTTATTGTATTTATTCGATTTATATTCGTATTATTATTGTCACTAGAAGCCATTTGTGAAGCAATTCTAAACATTGTCTTAGCATTATTTATTATAGGCTTTACTTGATAGACAATGGGAATAGCTTGATTTATTACACCAAGAGTTTTTTGTGTACCATCAAGAAGACTACCCCAATTAATACCACGTGTTAATCTTAAACCTCTAGCAAAAAGACCTGGATTACCA
>CANQIM010000052.1 GCA_947624075.1 uncultured Bacilli bacterium
AACTTATTTGGGCCAATAACTAAATATTGATCAGATTTTATTTTATCACGATAATTGTAAGCCAAATATGCAATTCTATGCAAAGCAACAGTTGTTTTTCCAGAACCTGCAACTCCTTGAATTACTATATTATGAATCAAATCTTTTCGAATAATTTCATTTTGTTCTTCCTGAATAGAGCTAACAATATTTTTTAAACGATTGTCTGCATTCACTCCTAAATAAGGTTTTAATATTTCATCATTCGATACTGTATCTACATCATTATAAGAAAGTAATTCACCTTTTTCTATTTCATATTGACGTTTTAGAGAAAGACTTCCCGTAATAATACCTTCTGGAGCTTTATAAGATGCTTTTCCTATATTACTATCATAATATAATGATGCAATTGGAGCTCTCCAATCTACAGTAATTAAATTATTATCAAAATCTGATATTCCTACTTTACCTAGATAACAAATATCTGTATTTTTTTCTTTATCTCCTGTAAAATCAATTCGAGCAAAATAAGGTTTATTTAATCCTTCTTCAACAATACGAAGTTTATTTTCATACTGTTTTATTAAATTGTATAAGGCTTCAGCATCCATATTCTGACGATTATTTAAAGATTTTAAAGTAAGTTTCAAATCTTCAATAACTTCTTTGTATTGCTCTAATGTAGTTTTTAAATGTTCCTTTTCATTATCCATACATACACCACTCCTACTACAATAATCTGTTGCGGCTTATATTATTATTTTAATCCTTTCAATTTCAAAGCATCATAAGTTAAAGGACTAATATCTTCTTCTTTTAAATTCGCAATTGGATACCAACAAGCACCCAAAGAATCCAACCCGTCTGCATCTTCCTTAATAGTACCTTCATAAGATTCAATCTCATATATAATACCAATATGATGCATATTTTCCATCTTATCAATATAAGGATTTTCCCACTTGACAACAGCCGAATTTGCATCAACAATTTTTGCTTTTGTAATTTTAATACCTGCTTCTTCTTCAAATTCTCTTTTTAATGTTTCAATAGGTTTTTCTCCATGTTCAAAACTACCTCCTGGTAAATCATATTTACCTATATAAGCACCTCTAGACTTTTTTACTAATAAAATCTTATCTTCTTTAATAACTATTCCATAAACTCCTAAATGTGTTGTATCTACCATTTTGATCATCCTTTCTTTTACAACAATTGATATTATTATATAATTTTATAATAAAAAACACAAATTATTTAACTACCTTAATATTTTTAAATAAGGTTTTTTCAATATTTTTATCGATTAACAAATCATACCACCATTTCCAAAAATCAAGTCGTTGTTGTTCATCGTTCAAATCTAACCCACTGCTCTCACAAAAATATAATTTTTCAAATAAAACTTTAAGAATATAAAAATAAAAACAATTCTTTAATCTTTTAATATCATATTTTTTATCTATTAGTATATTAAGAATACTTAAAGCAGTTTTAATATCAAAATTATTATTATAAAAACATGTTTTAATTAAAAAACTCATATATTCATATTCTACTGGTGCATAAGTGCATTCGTCAAAATCTACTAGAAAAGGGGTATCTTCATTCCAAATAATATTAGTAGAGGCTAAATCTCCATGGACAATGCAATTATTACCTATATTTTTGCCATAAATTTCATCATATTTTAATAAATTAGAAATTACAATTTTATCAAAAGCAGTTTGATTTTCTTTAAAATAGTTTCTATATTTATAATATTTATCGTATATGCTGTTTTTAGTTTTAGAAGCTTCAATATCAATTTTTGATATCTTTTCAATACTGTTAACTACTTTTTGCAATTGTTTATTTGAATACTTCTTTAAATGTTTTCCGTCCATAAAAGAATATAAATATATATCACAGTCTAAATATTTGGTCTTAAAAATAATTTTATTAGCATGATCTAATTTTTCTAATACATAATCAATTAAATCAAAATTGTAGTTTTTATCTTTATAATAAATTTTTAAAATACATTTATTGTTGTCATATAAACATTTTCTTACTACGTTAGCTCCACCATGTCTTAATTTACCTAAAATTTTTATATTGTATTTTTCACATATCTCTTTTAGTACTTTTCGATACATAAATTCTCTAATAATTTGTTCATATAATTGAATTGATTGTTTAGCAATTACATTAGGAGAATATTTCTTAAGTATTTCTTGTCTTCCCTTTTTACCATATTCTTTAGCCTGTTTCTCATTATTATATAATTCTATTACTGCCATAGCTAATGCTTCAGAATCATTTGGATCATATAATATTCCAGAGTCATGATCTGTTATCATTTCTCGTATTCCTGTATTATTACTTGCTACAATAGGAAGTTCTGTTAGTAATTCTTCCATGGCTACATAAGGTAAATTATCAAATAAAGATGGAATTATTCCTATTCTTGCTTTATTAAAGTATTCATTTAATTTATTATTTTCAATATATCCTAAAAATTCAATATGCTTATGATATTTTTTAGGCACTATTTCTAAAAATTGTTCTTTTGGTGAATTACCATTTTGTTCTACATTATTAAAGTCACCTATAATTTGTACTTTCAAATTTTCATCCTGTATACTATCAATTATTCTTGGAATTGCTTTTGCTAAAATAAAAATTCCTTTTCTCTTTGTAAAATTGCCACAGTATATAATTGTTTTGCTATTATGGTTATTACGTAATGGATAAAAATCTTTAGTATTAGCAGGATTAGGCACTATAGAAATATCGTCTATCTTATTTTTTTTATGATATATTGGAATTAGATTTCTTAAAATTTCAGAGCAACATATTACTTTATCAGATTTATTTAACATTATATTTTCGTTATGAAAGATTTCTTTTTCTACTTCAGTTGGAAACATAGATATTTGATTTAATTGTTTAACAATTGTATATGATGTATGTAATTTAGTGACTATAGGAATTTCTCTTTTTGATAAATAAGATATTAACTCTGCTGAAATTTCTGGTGCTTCAATAATATCTATTTTATCAAATTGATTTATTTCTTCTATTTTATTTTTCAAGCTAATTCTATAATCATAATAGTTATCAAGATTTTGATAAGGAAATTTTTTTGGAATCCTATATACATGAATTCCGTTTTCATAATACTCTTGATATTTATCAAAGCTACCACATATAACAGTTACCTTGCATCCTGCATTATATAAGGCATTTGCCATTCTTTTTTGATAAGTTGCTATTCCACCCAAGCTAGTTTCAGTAGGGTATTCAAAGTTTATCAAACAAACATGCATTTTCATTCTTTTTTGATTATTATAATCTTTTATTGTCTGCTCATATATTTCAATTGCTTTTTTTGCAACTATATCTGGAGAATACTTTTTAAGTATTTCTTGTCTTCCCTTTTTACCATATTTTTTTGCCTGTTTCTTATTATTATATAATTCTATTACTGCATCAGCCAATGCTTCAGAATCATTTGGATCATATAATATTCCAGAGTCATGATCTGTTATCATTTCTCGTATTCCTGTATTATTACTTGCTACAATAGGAAGTTCTGTTAGTAATTCTTCCATGGCTACATAAGGTAAATTATCAAATAAAGACGGAATTATTCCTATTCTTGCTTTATTAAAATAATCATTTAATTTGTTGTTTTCAATATGTCCTAAAAATTCAATATGTTTATGATATTTTTCTGGTATTATATCTAAAAATTGTTTTTTTGGTAAATTACCATTTAACCTACTTATAATCTGTATTTTTAAATCGACATCCTGTATTCTGTCAATTATGCTTGGAATTGCCTTTGCTAAAATAAAAATTCCTTTTCTTTTTTCAAAACTACCACAGTATATAATTGTTTTGCTATTATGGTTATTACGTAATGGATAAAAATCTGTAATATTAGCTGGGTTAGGTAAAACACCTATATTTTTAAAATTTAATTCGGGATAATCATTATGCATTACATTTTGTAGTATTTCAGAACAACTTACATATTTATCTGCATATTTCATACATAAATTTTCAGCTTCAATTATCTTTTGACTTAACTCATTGTTTATATCAACATTATTTAATTTTGCCCACAATCTATATGAAGTATGTAATTTAACAACAACAGGAATATTATGTACTCTTAAAAAATCTGTAATTTCACCAGAAAATTCTGGGGTTTCAATTATATCTATTTTATCTAACTTATCAATTTCCATTATCTTTTGCTTTACTAGGTTTCTATAATTATTAAAACTATCGACAGTTTCCTTTTCTCTAGAAGTATACAATCTTATAACATGAATCCCATCTTCAAAATAATCTTTTTCTCTTTCTTCAGAACCACATATAACAGTTACTTTATGTCCTAATGCAATTAAACTATCTGCCATTCTTTTTTGATAGGTTGCTATTCCTCCAAAAGCAGTATCTGTTGGATACTCAATCCCAACTAAACATATATGCATTTTCATTTTTTCAACACCCTATTTTCTAACTTCTTAATAATCTTATTATCACTTAAATAATTTGCAACTATATTGTTCATTTCTTCTATTGTATATAAACTCGTACATAAAACTAATGATGAAAGTCTAGATATTTTATCAAAATTATTATTATAATCACCTATATCATACTGTATTCTAGTTTGATAATCTACTACATTCTCATTTCTATTTTTTATTCTTTCCGGTAATTCTCGTATAATATCTTGGTACATAAGAGTAATTATAATTGTATTGTCATTTAAATTCTTTAAACGGATTGCATTTTCATATGACGTAGCAATTATAAATGGTTTATCTTTGACACTATCTAAATTTGAGAATCCATATTTATGATTACCCTTACCAGTTATAAAGAAAAATGCATTATTTTTTTCATATGTTAAAAAAGATTCTTGATCGACAAATACATAAGTTTCATCATCATTAGCACGTTTTTCTCTTGTTGTAAAACAAAGTGGCAACATAACATCATACTGTTCAATTAAGGAATTTATAATTGTGGATTTTCCAACACCTGTGGGTCCAGCCAGAACTAAAATTTTATTATTTTCCATTTTATTTTACCCCCCATAAAAATGACTATTACTAATTCTGTTAATCAACAGAAAAAAGGTGGACACAAAATAAGGTCCACCTCCTCCAAAAATTCTAATAAATTAGAACTATAAAACATAGTCAACTTAATTGCTAGATATAATACCATTATTTTACTTATATGTCAATGACTTTTATTAGGAAGATGATATCATGACTTTTATTAGGAAGATGATATCAATATAATTTATGATTTTTTAATTATTTAATTATTTACTTTTTTAATGAAATTTAAAGTTAGATAGCTATTTATTAGATTTTCTTTATTCTTTAATTATTATTTACGAAAAGAAAATTCTTTACAAACTAAAAAGTGGCATTTTTACCACTTCTTATTTTATTTAAAAATTAAATACATAAATATTTTTAAAATTAATTTTCACCAAAAGCAGTAAATGATAGCATTAAACCACCACATATATTAGCAGAATGTTCATAGTAGCCATATTCGCCAAAGGTAAAAGGCATTATAAATGGAACACCTTTAGCTTCTTTTAAGAGTTGCTTATGTACTTCTTCTATACGGTCATTAATTGCTAAACGTCTACCACCACAGTGAATCAAAATATAAGCAGCTGGCTCTTTGTAAAGCGACTTGCGTAACTTCTTTAGTGTTGAGCCCGTGGCATCAATAAGTTCATCGACTGTTGCTTCTAATTGGATTACAGCGGTTCCTTCAACTACCTTGTTGCCAAGTTTTATTTCATCATCAGTCATTGTTCTTGTGTCCTTATCATCGCCAAACATTGGATGACGGACAACAGTTAAATTTCCTAGAGGATCTTTTACACCTAGTGGCTTCGTAATAGATGTTTGAAGAAGATTTTTTCCTTTTAAAGAAGCAGGCGTTGAATTGGTCCAGTTAGCATATTTCTTTAAAGCTGATATGCCATCTATAGAAACTAGGGTTCTATCATTCTTTACTTCAGTGATTAGGCCAATGTTTCTTGTTTCTCGATAACAGCCGTCATAAGAAGTCATTATTTCGTTATCAGTATAAAAGAAAGCAACTGCTACTCCATCATTAAAAACTTTATCGTTACAAATAATTTGCCAGTTTCCTGTTACATCATCATCTGCAGCACTACCACCAAACATGGGAACACGACCAATTACATCTTGAATCCCCATTAGATATTCTTCTTCCTCTTTAGGACTAGCAACCATGTAAAAGTAAGCTGGGGCACGAGTACTTTTTGCATCTTCAACAGCAGCAATAGCAACTTTACGACCAATAGCACGAGGATTACTTCCTGCTTCATGACAAGCCACGCCAACAGTTAAGTTGACATCATCTAATGTTAGCATTCCTACAAAGCCATCTGGTGAAGTGATGTAACCATCTGGAACAATAATGCCGTTACTACTTGTACAGCCAATAATTTTTGTTTTTACAACACTTTCAATACCCTTTACAACACTTTTGACATCATTTTTTACAGAAGTAAAAAGAAAGCCTAATTGAGAATTAGGAAGATTTTTTGTAGATTCTTGTGCTGTTTGTACCCCTGCCATAAAACTATCTTGATTTATACTATAGCCTACTTGGGATTTTAACATAATTTAACCTCCTTAATTTTAATAAGCTTCCTTGTATATATTAATTATATCTTGAACTGTTACGTTACGTGGATTACCAGGTGTACATGCATCATTGATTGCTTGATTAGCTAAAGTTGGAAGCATTTCTTCTGGAATACCAATCTCTCTTAAAGTTTGTGGAATATTTAGTCTTCTTGATAAATCTTTTACTGCAGTAACTACTTTATCAACAGCTTCTTCATCAGTTGTATTTTTCATATCTAGTCCAAAAGCACTTCCCATATTTCTAAATAATTCTGGGCATACTTGACCATTAAACTTTAGAACATGTGGTAAAAGTAAGGCATTAGCAACACCATGAGGTGTATCAAAATAAGCACCTAAGGAATGAGCCATTGAATGAACAATTCCTAAGCCAACATTAGAAAAGCCCATACCTGCTATATATTGAGCATAGCCAACCTTTTCAACCGCTACTAAATCTTTTTCATTAGCAGCTTTTTCAAGATTTTTATAAATTAGAGCCATGGCATTAATATGGAACATATCTGGTATTAACCAACCAGCTTTTGTAATATAACCTTCCATAGCATGTGTTAAAGCATCCATACCAGTTGAAGCTGCTACTGACTGAGGCATTCCTTGCATTAAATCTGGATCAATAATTGAAAGGATTGGAATGTCATGAACATCGACACAAACCATTTTTTTAGTTCTAGCTTCATCAGTTATAACATAATTAATGGTAACTTCAGCGGCTGTTCCAGCAGTTGTTGGTAAAGCAATGATAGGTAATGCTTTATTTTTTGTATTGGCAACACCATCTAGACTTACAACATCAACATATTCAGGATTTGTCATTATGATAGCTATAGCCTTTGCAGTATCAATTGGACTTCCTCCACCTACAGCAACTATGGCATCAACATTATTTAATTGAGCCATCATTAAACCGTCCTTAACATTTTTGACATTAGGATTTGGTTTAACACCGTCATAGACATAGTAAGCTGTTCCTGCTTTTTCAATAAATTCAGTAACCATTTTTACAATGCCACTTTCAACTAAATTTCTGTCAGTTACTAATAAAACTTTTTTATAACCTCTTGCATTTAATTCTTCTGATAATTTTTCTCTTGATTTACGACCAAAATAAGATGTTTCATTTAAGACAATTCTATTAATCATCATCTAGCCCTCCCTATTCTTTTAATATTATATCATATTTTGTTAATAATTAAAGCTCTTTTTCCAAAAAAGGCAAAAAAAAAGACATTTTC
>CANQIM010000053.1 GCA_947624075.1 uncultured Bacilli bacterium
TATAGTAAAGGAGAGAACTGATGTTCTCTTTTACTATAACCTAGCCAAAAAAACGTGCAAAAAGTTAAGTCAAAAAAGCCTGCAAATTCACAGATTAATTATTGTGCAAATTTACAGAAAATTGTGGAGAAAAGCCACAGTTTTTTTATTGACAAAATATGACGGGGGGGGGGTATAATAGTATTATAAAATAAAGAGAAAGTAGAGTTTAAAAAGAATTACTATGAATAAGAAATTAAGTAAGATTTTAATATTTACAATAAATAAGAATAATCATTCTTTTTTGCATGGGTTATTCTGCCATAAATAAGAGTTTATAAGCGGCAGAGAATTAAATAGGTAAATGGAGGTTTTAGTTAATGAAAAGAATTAAAGGTAATACAAAATTAATAGTTGGATTAGTGCTTGGAATTTTCATATCAGCAGTAACTTCTTATGCAGTAGCAGAAACACTAATAAAAAGTGCGGATGTATCTTATGTCGATAATTCTAAATTAGGAGCTACCAACGTTCAAGCTGCAATAGATGGAACATGTACGAAGTTTAGTAATGATTTAGCAACATTACAGACAACTATCATTAACAAAATATACCCAGTAGGAAGCATTTATATAAGTTACAGCAGTACTAATCCATCAACATTTTTAGGAGGCACATGGGAAGCCTTTGGCAAAGGTCAAACTTTAGTAGGAATAGACTCATCTCAAACAGAATTTAGTACAGTAGGAAAAACTGGTGGCGAGAAAGTTCATACTTTGACAGTTGACGAAATGCCAAGTCATACTCATGGTTTTGTAGCAGGGGGAGTTGCTCTAGTAGTGGATTCAACTATTGAACATACGGGGATGTCATATACAAGTGGGTACACATCATCCATAAATTCTGGATGGTTTCATGATAGTAAGAAGAATGTCTCCAATATTGCATATACTGGTGGTTCTAAATCTCACAATAATTTACAACCCTACATCACAGTTTATATGTGGAAAAGAACAAAATAATATTAAAACAGGTCGTGCCTAAAAGCATGACTTTTTCTTAACTCAATTCGTATCATTAAAATTTAAATTCTTCCTATTGCGCCAATAGACTTTTTATCAATAATTTAGTACAATATTAATAGGTGAGCTTTTATGTTAGAAGATAATTTATTAATTGTTTGTCCTAATGCCTTAAAATTAAATATCTTAAAAGAATTAAGTCTTACAGAAAAACTTCTTAATATAAAATTTATGACTAAAGAAGAATTTCGTGACAACTACTATTTTAAAATAAAAACTAATGAAGCAATAATTTACTTAATGCAAAAATATGCTTATGATATAGACGTTTGTAAAGTATATTTATCTAATTTATATGTAATAGAAGATGATAAAACCTACAAATCAGAAAAACTACAGTTTCTTCAAAATATAAAAAAAGAACTTGAAACTAATAATCTTCTAACTTACAATCCTACCTTTAAAGACATTATCAAAAAAAGAAAAATCCTTGTAAAAGGTTATTATGAACTAGAAAAATATGAAGAAGAAATGCTTTCTTTTTCTTTTGAAGTACCTAAATGTAAAGTAACTTCTCCTGTTATAAGATTTGATACATTAGAAGAAGAAATCAACTATACCGCTATTAAAATAAGAAAGCTTATAAAAAGAGGTATATCCCTAAACAATATTTATTTAACTAATATTGCTGAAGATAACTATTATCTTTTACGTAAAATATTTTCTTTTTATGAAATACCTTTAAACATTGAAATAAAAGAAAAAATCTATGGTACAAAAGCCTGCCAAGAATATCTAGAAACTAACGAACTAAATCCTAATTATCCATCTATCAATAAAAAAATAATTGACGTTATAAATGATTTAATTGAAATACCTTCTAGTAAAGAGAAATCTCTTCTTATAAAAGATAAATTAAAAGATGTAACTCTTTCTAGTAAAAAATATTCTTCTGCTGTAGAAATAGTTGATTTATATAATTACTCATTTACAGAAGATGACTATGTCTTTGTACTAGGCTTTAATCAAGATATCTTACCTAAAACTAAAACAGATATTTCTTATATTGAAGATAATATCAAAGATGAAGTAGCTCTTTATAAAACACCATATCTAAATAAAAGAAATAAAGATGTATTAATCTACTTATTAAGTAAAATTAAGAACTTATCTTTATCTTATAAATTATCTTCTTCATTTAATACTTACTATAAATCATTCTTAATAGATGAACTTAATTTAGAAGAAATAACTTATACAGCCGATTCTTACACATATTCAAATATTTATAATAAGCTTCGTCTTGCTTCTATGTTAGATAAATTATCTTTATATAATAAAAAAGATCCTTTTCTTTCTAAATTACTTTCAACTTATGAAACAAATTACTTATCTTTCGATAATTCCTTTACAGGAATAGATAATGATACTTATCTAAAACATCTAGATTATCCTTTGAAATTGTCTTATACAAAGCTTAATACTTATAATGAATGTTCTTTTAAATATTACTTAGATAATGTCTTAAAACTAAATATTTATGAAGAAGCTTTTCATCAATTTATAGGTAGTATGTATCATAAGATTTTATCTCTTTGTTATAACCCTAATTTTAATTTTGAAGAAGAATATGCTAAATATCTAGAAAAAAGAGATTTATCTTTAAAAGAAAAAGTCCTCTTAGTTAGAATTAAAAAAGAATTATTAGAATTACTTTCAACTATATCTAAGCAGCAACTACTTACGGGGTATGATTCTTATTACTTTGAAAAAGAAGCTAAAGTTGAAATACGAAAAGATATTGCTGTTGAATTTGTTGGCTATATTGATAAAATTATGTTCTATCAAAAAGTAAATGATACGTACTTTTCAATAATTGACTATAAAAGTGGTTCAATTGATACATCTATTACGCCTTTAAAATATGGTCTTCATATGCAATTACCAATCTATTTATATTTAATTAATTATGGTAATGTCTTTGATAATCCTATTTTTACAGGAATATATTATCAGAATATTTTATTTGACTATCCGACCTTTTCAAATAAAGTAGCTAAAGAGCTTGAACAAAGATTTTATTTAAATGGCTATTCTACAGATGATACTAGTATCCTCGCAAGGTTTGATTCTACTTATGAAGATAGCAAGTTAATAAGAAGTCTATCTTATAACGAAAAAGGCTTTGGTTATCATTATCAAGATAAAGTTATTTCTAGTGATTTAATGTATGATTTACTTAAGTTTACAAAAAAAGAAATAGATGAAAAGACAGAGTCTATTTTAAAAGCTGATTTTTCAATTAATCCAAAGAATTACGCCGATAAAGAAGATGCCTGTAGATTCTGTAATTATAAAGATATTTGCTACAAAAAAGAAACTGACACTATTTATTTAGATAAAGTTGAAGATTTATCATTCTTACAGGAGGTTTTATAGATGTGGACTGCTGAACAAAAACAAGCTATTGAATTAGAAGGAAAAAATATCATTGTCTCAGCTGGTGCTGGTTCTGGTAAAACAGCTGTCTTATCAGAAAGAGTCTTACGTAAAGTAAAAGAAGGAATTCCTATTACTAGTATTTTAGTTTTAACTTTTACTAAAGCAGCAGCATCAGAAATGAAAAGCCGTATTCGTAAAAAATTAGTAGAAGCTAACTTACTAGATCAAGCTAATTTAGTAGATAGTGCCTATATTACTACTTTTGATTCTTTTTCTCTAGCTATTGTTAAGAAATATCATACTAAATTAAATATTACTAAAGATGTTGAAATAACAGATGAAATTTTAATTAATTTTGAAAAGAAAAAGATTTTAGATGAAATTATGAATGATTTCTACTTATCACCTAAAAGTAACTTTTTAAAACTAATTAATCACTTTTGTTTAAAAGATGATGAACGTCTAAAAGAATATATCTTAAATATTTATAAAAAACTAGAGTTAAAATATGATAAAGCTAACTTTTTAAATAATTATTTAACAAACTTCTATACGAAAGAAAACATAAATAAATTTGTCATAGAGTATACATCCTTACTTAAAGAACAAATTGCTGAAGTTAAAGACCTTTTAAAAGAATTAAGTCTTTATTTAGATGGAAGTTATATTGAAGAAGTAGAAATGAGCTTTTCCAAACTTTTTACAGCTAATACTTATAAAGATATAAAGCTAAATCTTGTTGATAAGATAAAGCCTTTACCTAGAAATACTCAAGATGAAGCTAAAGCTATAAAAGAAAATATTGTCAAAATAAATAAAAAGTTAAAGGATTTAACTATTTATGAAGATGAAGAAGAAATTATAAATGAAATTTTTGCAACCCAAGATGAAGCAGAAGCTATTATTAATATTTTAAAAGAGCTAGATAAACGTCTTACTAATTTTAAAAAAGAAAATAATTTCTATACTTTTACCGATATAAGTAAAATGGCTATTGATGTTGTAGTAGAAAATGCATCTGTTAGGGAAGAATTAACTAATTCTTTTAATGAAATATTAATTGATGAATATCAAGATACATCAGATATTCAAGAAAAATTCATTTCTCTAATTGAAAAAAATAATGTTTATATGGTAGGAGATATTAAACAATCAATTTATCGCTTCCGTAATGCCAATCCTTATATTTTTAAAAATAAATATGATACTTATCAAGATGGTCTTGCCGGCATAAAAATAGATTTACTGAAAAATTTCCGTTCGCGTGATCAAGTTTTACAAAATATAAATATGATTTTTGACTTAGTTATGGATGATAATATAGGAGGAGCTAATTATAAAAAGTCTCATAAGATGGTTTTTGGTAATAAGTCTTATGAAACAGATGGTACAACTACCCAAAATTATGATATCGAATTACTAACTTATCCTAAAGAAATAAAGGGTACTAAGAAAGATGAATTAGAAGCTTTTATTATTGCAAGTGATATCAATGAAAAAATAGCTTCTTCTTACCAAATATTTGATAAAGATAAAAAAATCCTTCGTAAAGCAACTTATTCGGACTTTGTTATTTTAATAGACAAGGGTAAATGCTTTGATTTATACAAAAGAATATTTGAATATGAAAAAATACCTCTTGCTATCTTAAGAGAAGAAAAACTAGGTAAAACAAGTGACATTTTAGTTATAAAAAATCTTCTCCGTTTCCTTATTTGCTTAAAAGAAGAAAAATATGATACAACCTTTAAGTACTCCTTTACATCTCTTGCCAGAAGCTTTCTCTTTAAAATGGATGATGCTTTAATTTATGATGCCTTTGTAAATGATACTTATTCTGAAACAGATCTTTATAAAAAATGTTTACCTTTAATTGATAAGATTGATACTACTTCTCCAGCCGAATATTTATACTATATCCTTGATGAGTTAAATTATGATGAAGCCTTAATCTCACTTGGTAATATAAATGAATCTCGTATAAGAGAAGAATATATTTATAATCTAGTTAAAAATTATGAAAATATGGGTAGAACTATTTATGAATTTGCTGATTATTTAGATGAATTATTTTCTAAAGACGTTGAGTTAAAATTTGAAAAGAAAGAATCATTAGATGATGCCGTTCGTATTATGACAATCCATAAATCAAAAGGATTAGAGTTTCCTATATGTTATTTTGCTGGATTTACTAATCAATTTAATTTAAGCGAATTAAAAGATAGAATTGTCTTTGATAATAAATATGGTCTTATTCTACCTAATGTTTCTACTTGTTATAAAGATACCATTCTAAAAACTCTTTTAAAACATACAACTAGAAAAGAAGAAATATCAGAAAAAATAAGACTTTTATATGTCGCCATGACTAGAGCTAAAGAAAAAATGCTTATTGTCACTAAAAAATTAGAACCACTTGAAACAAAAGAAGTACCTTTTTATAAAAAATATAATTATGATACTTTCTATGCGATTTTACAAAGTATTTATTCATCTATTGAACCATTTCTTCATGAAAGCAGTGCTTCTATAAATTCAGCTTATAAAGAAATAAAAAAGAATCTAGACTTAACATTAGCAGATGAAACTCCTTTAATTATAGAAAAATGTCCTGTTACTTACGAAGAAATAGAAACAGCCCATTACTCGAAAGAAGCTCATCTTATCAACATCGAAGAGAAAAAAGCTATGGCCTTTGGTGAAGAAGTTCATCGTCTTTTAGAAGAAATTGATTTCACTAACCCTGATTTTTCTAAATATGATGTTTCTAATAATATCATTGAAAATATTAAATATTTTTTAAATACTCCTTTGATTAAAGAAAATATAAATTCTAAAATGTATAAAGAATATGAATTTATTTATGAAAATGATGATACTTTATCTCATGGAATAATTGATTTATTAATTGAAAGGGAAGATAAAATGCTTATCATTGACTATAAATTAAAAAATATTTTAGATGAAGCTTATGATAAACAATTAAATGGCTATCGTGAATTCATTGAGAAAAAAACGAAGAAGAAAGTTGATTGTTACTTATATTCAATAATAGATAAAAATTTTAGAGAGGTAGAAAATGATAAAGATTTGCTTTGTGTGCCTAGGTAACATTTGTCGTTCTCCTATGGCCATGTTTATGATGCAAGAAAAACTTAGAAAACTTAATCTAGAAAAAGACTTCTTTATTACATCTAGAGCAACTTCCTATGAAGAACAAGGAAATGATATGCATGAAGGAGCTAAAAAAGTCTTACAAGAAAATAATATTCCTTTTACAAAACACACTGCTAGTAAAGTTCAAAGTATTGATTATGATGATTATGACTACTTTATTGGAATGGATGAATACAATGTAAAAATTATGAAGTATCTTTTCCATAATGATCCTAAAGAGAAAGTTTCCTTATTACTAGATAGAAATATTGAAGATCCTTGGTATACAGGTGACTTTGAAAAAGCCTATAATGATATTGAAATAGGAATAGATAATTTACTAAATAAATTAGAAAAGAAAAAAATCTTTCAAAAAGAAAGATAAAAAAATCCCATTGATTAAGGGATTTTTTCTATTTAACTAAAGTACCTATATCTTCTCCAAGAATTATTTTCTTTAAATTATCTTTTTCTAAAATATTAAAAACTAAAATAGGAATGTCTTCTTCCATACAAAGACTAATAGCTGTTTTATCCATTACATTTAATTTTCTATTTAAAACATCAATATAAGATATTTCCTTAAATTTAGAAGCATCCTCAAATTTTTTAGGATCCTTATCATAGACACCATCTACTTTAGTTGCTTTTAATAATATATCGGCTTTTATTTCACATGCTCTTAAAGCTGAAGCTGTATCTGTTGAAAAGAAAGGACTACCAGTACCGCAACCAAAGATAACAACACGTCCCTTTTCTAAATGTCTTATTGCTCGATCTTTTATATAAAATTCAGCTATTTGACGCATTTCAATACCAGTTTGAACACGGACAGGTACATTTAATTGTTTTAAAGCATCTCCTAAAGCCAAAGCATTCATTACTGTACCCATCATACCTATATAATCACTTGTTGCTCGCTCCATAAACTCATTACTTTTACCCCTCCAAAAGTTACCTCCACCAACAACGATAGCTACATCAACACCAAGTTCAGCGATTTCCTTAATTTCTTGACCTAACTCTAAAACGCGATTAAAATCAATGCCTTGTTCCTTTACTCCTCCTAAAACTTCACCACTTAATTTTAAAAGAATTCTTTTATATTTCAAAAATCT
>CANQIM010000054.1 GCA_947624075.1 uncultured Bacilli bacterium
TAGTATCTCCCGTTGGTGATTCTACAATTGTACCTGGAGGTTTTGGATCTTTTGATGACTATACTCATACTTTTCGTCTTTCTACTAATAGTGGAGGTCATGGGGGAAATACTCGTGATACTGGTGGTTCCCAAGCTCACAATAATCTACAACCATATATAACAGTATATATGTGGAAAAGAAAAGCATAAACTTGCATTTGTCTAAACAAAGTATTAAAATATGATATGTAATTTTAATAGACTTTGAGGTGGAGAAATGATACAAGTAAATAATGTAAGTTTAAAATTTGGCAAAAGAACTCTTTTTGAAGATGTAAATATAAAATTTACTAATGGTAATTGCTACGGACTAATAGGTGCCAATGGTGCTGGCAAATCTACATTTTTAAAATTATTAAGTGGGGAACTAGAAACAACTACTGGAGAAATTGTTATCAGTAAAAATGAAAGAGTTTCTATTTTAAAACAGGATCATTATGAGTATGATGACAAACGTGTTTTAGATGTTGTAATTATGGGCAATAGCAAGCTTTATGAAATAATGGAAGAAAAAAACAAGATGTATGAACAAACAGAATTTTCCGAAGAAGATGGCATGAAGCTTGCTAATCTTGAAGCTGAATTTATGGAATTAGATGGATGGAATGCTGAACCAGATGCTTCTGCCTTATTAAACAATTTAGGAATTCCTATAGAACATCATTATTTAGAAATGAAGGAATTACCTGTAAAAGAACGTGTTAAAGTTTTACTTGCTCAAGCTCTTTTTGGTAATCCTAATATTTTACTTCTTGATGAGCCAACTAATTCACTTGATTTAGAAGCAATCCGTTGGCTAGAAGAATTTTTGATTAATTTTAATAATACCGTCATTATCGTTTCACATGACCGTCACTTTTTAAATAAAGTTTGTACCCATATTGCTGATATTGACTATGGAAAAATAAAATTATATATTGGAAATTATGATTTCTGGTATGAATCTAGTGAACTTTTACAAAGACAAATGAAAGAGTCTAATAAAAAGAAAGAAGAAAAGATAAAAGAACTTCAATCCTTTATTGCTAGGTTTTCTGCTAATGCTTCCAAGAGTAAACAAGCAACTTCTCGTAAAAAGATGCTAGAAAAAATTCAATTAGATGAAATTGTTCCTTCATCTAGAAAGTATCCATATATTGATTTTAAAATAGAAAAACCTGCTGGTAAAGAAATTTTAAAAGTTGAAAATTTAACAAAAATTGTTGATGGAAAAAAGATTTTAGATAAAGTTTCGTTTACTATATTAAAAGGAGATAAAGTTACTTTTTTAGCCCAGGATGATATGGCAAAGACTATTCTTTTTAATATTTTAGCAGGTACTGAAAAATATGATAAAGGAACAATAGAGTGGGGTAAGACAATTAATTACGGTTATCTTCCTCAGGATAATACAAGTTATTTTAATAGTGATAAAAATATTATGGAATGGATTGGAACCTTTCATGATATTAAAGATGAAACAGTCCTTCGAGGCTTTTTAGGACGTATGCTTTTTACTAAAGAAGATGTTTTTAAAAAAGTAAATGTTTTATCTGGTGGCGAAAAGGCACGTTGTATGCTTTCTAAGATAATGTTAGAAGAGCCAAACTTTTTAATTTTAGATGAGCCAACAAACCATTTAGATCTTGAAAGTATTACTTCTTTAAACAAAGGTCTTTTAAACTTTCAAGGCGAAATACTTTTTACATCTCGTGACTATGAATTAAATAGCAGTGTTGCTAACAGAGTAATAGAGATAACTAATGATGGAAAAATAATCGATAGAAGTATTCCTTATGAAGAATATATTGATAAAAAATAGAAAAATTGCTTAACTTGAGCAATTTTTATTTGGCGATAGCACCTCTTTCACAGCGATTTCCATAACTATCTATTAATTTATTATTTTCTTTTATGCATATAATTTCACATTTATTAGGACATTTTCCACAATTAACAGCTGTCGTTGTAAATTCTTTTTCTGCCACATCAAAGTCAAATTCACACTTTTTTTCATCTTTAGCTAGTATAGCAACTCCTAAAGCTCCCATTAAATGACCATTACTATCAGTAATAATATCAGTCTCTAGAATTTTTTCAAAGGCTCTTTTTACACCAATATTTTTTGAGACACCACCTTGAAAAATAATAGGCTTTTCTATTTTTTTACCTCTAGCTACATTGTTTAAATAATTTTTCGCAACACTTTCACATAATCCAGCTACTATATCTTTTTTGCTATTTCCTGTTTGTAATTTATGAACCAAATCACTTTCTGCAAAAACTGTGCATCTTGCGGCGATAGGGGTAGGGTTAGTACTACTTAGAGCCATTTTCCCAAAATCTTCAACTTCTATACCTAGACGTTTGGCTTGACTTGATAAAAATGCTCCTGTTCCTGCTGCACAAAGTGTGTTCATGGCATAGTCAACTACAACACCTTCTTTGATAAGAATAATTTTTGAGTCTTGTCCACCAATCTCAATTATTGTTCTAACTTCTGGATAAACAGATAATGTTCCTATCGCATGGGCAGTAATTTCATTTTTTACAATACTGGCATTTACCATGGCACCAATTAGTTTTCTAGCAGAACCTGTCGTTCCAACCCCAACTATTTTTACATCTTTGTTATATAATTGTTTCTTTAAATCTTTTAATACTTTTTTAACTGCTTCAATAGGATTACCTTCAGTCCATAAATATGAACTTGCTAAAATATTATTATTTATATCAATTACTACAGCTTTTGTTGAAATAGAACCTATATCAATTCCTAAATAACTTTCAATCATTTTTTATCTCTCCTCATTTTTAATAAATCAAAAAAGGCTTCTAATCTAGTATTAATTCCTTCAGTTGATGTTTGTTGATCATAAGAAAAAAATATTACTGGCATATTTTTTTCGCTACATATTTTTTGAATAATAGGTATAGCGCTTATTTCTGGAGTACAACCAAAAGGTTTAGTATGAATAATTCCATCATAATTTTTATCTATATAAAGTAAAGTTCTATAAACATTATCTAGTCCATCGGCTCCTAAATTATATTTACAATATTTTTTAGTTTTATGTAATATATGTTTTTGCATTAACCTTTTTTGCCATAGTAAATAAGATAAATTAGTAAAACGTGTAACTTCAATTCTATAATTAGCTAAAGTCTTTTCTAAATTATAATTAGCCTTATTTTCCATTTCCGTATAAAGTTCTCCAATTAATCCGACTTTTAAACAATTTTTTGGCTTATCTAATTTTATTTTTTTGAATTTTCTTTTGTATTTATAATATAAATAGTTTAATTTTATTAAAGAGTTGGTCTGCTGAAAATCATCTAACATTTTCACTTTTAATTTACTATGTTCATCCTTATTAACTTCAAAGCCAATATTTTTTCTAATGATTTTATCTATTTTATCCATATTCCAAATAAAATTAAGTAAAAAAAGTAAATTATAAATATATTTTCTTCTCGTTAGTTTTGAATTTAGTTTTTTCAAAATTTGATAATTTTTTGTTAAATCGACTTTTCCCTTGTCCATAAAGTTAAAAAATAAAAAATTATAACCTAAGTCTTTTAAAATTATATTCGTAACTTCAGCATAATATCTATATCGACAACCACCACCAGCAGTAAATAATACATTAGCTCCGTCATCTAAACTTTCGATAAAATTTCCTAAATTATATTTAAAAGGCACGCAAATATTTAAAGGAGCATATTTATTTCCAATTTCTAAAGTTTTATCAGTAATAGGTGGAGCTATTTTCACTTCTAATTCAGTTGTGTTTTCTAAAAACTTTTTAAAGGGAACACAATATTCAGCTAAATGAGGAAAACTAATTATCTTTTTCATCTTGGCTTTGCCTCCTAATATTTTTAAGAATATCTACAAAACTTTCTAATCTAGTGATAACACCTGTATTACTAGATAAATCATCGAATATTAAATTTATTATAGGAATAGTTTTAATTTTATGTAACACCATTTCTAAGCATAAAGCATCAATTCCACATGGAAAAGAACTTAATACAATAATCCCATCAACTTTATCTTTATAATAATTTATACTAGCTAAAATTTCTTTATTATGAGTAAAATGTATATCATTTGAAATTTTTTGACATTCACTTTCAATTTTAGAACTTTCTAGTCTATCGCTATAAATAACTTCAATATTTTCATTCTTTAAAAATTTGGCTATTTCTTCTCCAATCATAGCGTCATACAAATTATAAGGATGTCCAGCTAATAAAATTTTAATTTTTTTACTTTTAAGTTTTTCTAATTGTTGTAATTGGCTTTCTTTACGACATTTTTTTTGATATGTTTCAGCTTTCTTATATGCCTTATAGGTACTTATATATGATTTTCCTAAAGCTTCTCCTAAACTTAAAAAAGCAATTAGTTTTGTTTCTTTATTAGTTAAATCAATATTGTAATTTAAAATATTTACATCTACAAGATTATGAACTAAATCATATAAAGCATTGAAGGTTGAACATACTTGTTCATTTTTTTTAATAGAAAAAAGTCTTGGTACTAATATGTAGTCACATTTATCTTTTAGATTAATAACGTGACCCAAATATATTTTCAAAGATAAACAAGCTTCATCGTTAGAAATTTTTACACCATCAGCTATAATCTTCTTATTTGTATAATCACTAATTATTGTTTCAAAGCCTAGTTCTTTAAAAAAACAAAGCCATAAATCTTTATCGTAGTAATAAAGTAAACTTCTAGGTATTCCAATTTTTTTGATAATATCACTTCCTATTTAATATTATTAGAACTTTTTAAAATCCATATATATTTTTAATCGACAAAATATTTAAAAATATGATATAATTTTTTTAAAGAAATGAGGAATTTTTATGGAAAAAGATAAAAAAATAGGAACGGTTATTGTTGTAAGTTTAGTAGCCATCTTACTTATAGTATGTTGTTTTATAGGAAAAAAGGATTCTAGTAGTAGTAATTTTTCTAAACAATCAAGTAGTACTAGTGACACACTAACTAATGCTCAAGAAGAAAGTTCTGTAATTACTGATGAAGATAAAAAGGACTTTGAAAGTATTGATGTTGATCAATATATAGAGTTTTATAATGGTAGTGAAAATAAGGTTGTTTTTATTGGTAGACCAACATGTTCTTATTGTCAAATAGCTGATCCTATTGTTAGAAAGATTAATAAAGATTATGATTTAAATATTTATTATCTTAACACCGATGAATTTAGTGGTGATGACGAAGCAACATTTGTTAAATCAGATGAATTTTTAGAAGAAGGCTATGGTACACCAATGTTATTTATTGTCTCTAATGGTGAAATTGTTGACAAAGTTGATGGTTTAACAGATACTGCTCACTACATCGAATTTTTAAAAACGAATAATATAATTTAGGTGAGAAAAATGAAAGATGTTTATAAACAAGTACTAAAATTTAAAGAAAAATACCCATCTACTATTGGGTGGCGTCTTAAAAAAAATTCGGCTATTGTTGAAAAGCATTTAAATCCTGATGAAGAGGCACTTTATTCTTTTGTTGCTCAAAAGAACGATAATCCTTTTAATATTTTTGATAGTGCTGTTGTAACTTTAACAAACAAAAGAATATTAATTGGAAGAGATAGGGTAGTAGTAGGTTATTTTCTAAATTCTATTACTCCAGATATGTTTAATGATTTAAAAGTTTCAAGTGGTATAATTTGGGGAAAAATATATATAGATACTATTAAAGAGTTTGTAACTTTATCAAACATTTCCAAATCTGCATTAACAGAAATAGAAACGGAAATATCCTCTTACATGATGAGGGAAAAGAAAAAATATGGTTTAAGAAAAGAAAAGAGTGAATAACTCTTTTTTTGAAGGAAGTGGTATTATGAAAAAAGTAATTAAAATAATATTGATAATTTTTCTTTTACTACTTCTTTTACAATTAATTGTAACTATATTTACCAAAGAATATATAAATAATTATTCATTGAAAACAAAGAAAAATACCTTTTTAATTAATGAACATTTTCATGATAAAAGATATGACATTGTAATTACTGATAAGAATAAAGAAAAATATATTTTTACCGTTTCACATAATTACCACAAGGAAAAAAATATTATTAAAAATGTAAATTATTTTGAAACTAAAAATTTAACTTGCCTTTACCCTGTATTAAAAAAATCATTTTCTTCTGATTTATATTGCTTATATAATAAAAAACAAGTTACTCTTTCTTTTTTAGAAACTCTTGACGATGAAAATATAAAAGATTTTCTTACACAGATGTCTAAGAAAAAATTAACCAATTCTTTACCTAAAGAAAGTTCTAAAGAAAAATTTTCTAATATTTCTATTTATAAAAATAATATTCTACCTAATTACACTTATTTACTTTGGAACTACAAAGGATTATATATAGTCAACTCTAAAAAGACTATAAATGAAAAATTCCTTTCCAAAGATAAATATGAAAATACTTTAGCTACTCTCTTAGATAATTATTATATTTATATAGATACAACTAAAGAAAACTATAAAGAAATAAATTATTATGATTTAAAAAAGAATAAAAATTATACTTATAAGATTAAAGATTATAATTTATCTAAAAGAATTTATTTTAATGGCCTTTATAATCATGAATTATATTTAACAGATCTTGATACTAAAAAAGAATATAAGTTTAATCCTAAAAAGAAAAAGTTTTATCAAATAAATGAATTAGATAGCTACTATGTTGTAAAAGATAACAAATTAGTAACAATAACTAAGTCTAAATTTTTTAGTAATAAAGTATATTTTGATGGCTTTATAAAAAATGAAAAGATAACTGATTTATATAAAACAAAAGAAATTAAATATGTAAATAACTATTATTATTTCAAAGTAAAAAATAAAATATATAAGGCTTTAAAAAATCATGAAAAATCAGCTATTTTACTTTTTGAATTGCCATCTATTAAAGAATGGAATATAAAAGATGATGATTTGACAGTAGTAAGTGATGATACTTTCTATCTATATAATGATGAAGTAGGCCTACTTAAACTTATTCAAAGTAACGAGTTAAGGTATAATTACAAAAATATCTGTCATTTATGGAAAAATAAAAAGTAGTTTGTTTGACTACTTTTTTTGAATTTTTAATTTTGAGTAGGTTGATAAACTTTTCCTACAAACCAAGATTCACCACTATTTTTATCTCTTATAATAAAGATATATGGATTTATGTATAATTGTTAAAACTATTTTTAAGATTTTAATAAATAGAAGTAAATTTTTAGAAGAAACTATCACATTTTTTTATATTTTTTCATAAAATATAACGTGTAGATATTGATATTTCATGATTAGTTTGTTATAATCTTAATTGCAAGTGGGGCTTTAGCCAAGTGGTAAGGCGTGGGTCTGCAACACCCTGATCACCGGTTCAAATCCGGTAGGCCCCTCCATATAAAAAATAACAAGCTGAAGA
>CANQIM010000055.1 GCA_947624075.1 uncultured Bacilli bacterium
CCTATAGGTAGTATTTATATTTCTACTGCAAGTACTAATCCATCAACCTTTTTAGGAGGCACATGGGAAGCTTATGGACAGGGGAGAACATTAGTAGGTGTAGGTAGTAATGGTACAAATAGTTATTCAATAAATGCGACAGGAGGCTCTTCATCAGTTACATTATCAACATCTAACTTACCAGCTCATACTCATAGTATAAGTCATACCCATACTACAGAAAAAAAGATACGACAACGATGTCCTTAACGGCAAATACTGCTGGTGCACATACTCATGATGTTACTAGCCCATACGGAGGGATATATAGTGATTATAATGGAGGAGGTACCAGGTATCTTGTTACTGGTGCTTTTGCTTATTCTGATATAGTCTCACATCCTTTTTCTGCAGCATCATCTGGTAATCATACTCATACTGTAACAGGGAGTGTAACAATCCCTTCTCTTTCTACTAACTCTATTAGTACTGATACATCAGGATTAACAGGAAGTGGTGCTTCATTCAGTGTTCAAGATCCTTATGTAGTGGTATATATGTGGCGAAGAAAGAGTTAGACTAAAAATATTTCTTCCTTTTTTTCATAAAATGTGCTATACTATAGGGCACTTGGGGTGATTAGATGGGTGAAATATTACAAGGAGAACTTTTAGAAAGAGTTTTAGAACTAAAAAGAATAAAAAACTTAAGAAGACTTAGAAAATTTGCTGAAGCCAAAGAAGAAATTTTAAAATATGTGGAAAAATATCCTGATGACTATTATGGTTTATTTACAGCTGGAAGAATTTTTGCTAACTGTAATTGTTTTGATCAAGCAGAAGAATATCTCTTAAAAGTAGCTAATAGTGATAGTCCTAATCGTTTCAGTGCCTACAATACTTTGGGTGAAATAGCCGAAAAAAAGGGAAATAAAGATAAAGCTGTTTATTACTATAAGCAAGCAATTTTTGAAAATCCTAATATAGAGAAACTTTCTGTAGTATCATTGACAAATATTTTAATAGCGGATAAAAAATACGAAGAAGCATATAAGTTAATTAGTTTAATAGAAAAAACGTCTCCAGATTATTATAATGCAGCTATTGCAGATATATATGCTAATAAAAAGTTATTTGCTGATGCTAAAAAATATATAGATAAAGTGAAAATGACTGGTTTTAGTTCTTTTGATAGAAAGATTTATTTGAGAAAGGTTATTATAAATAAGCATTTGCAAAATTATGCTGAAGCTTTTTTATACTTAGCTAAATTAACTAGTAGGAATGATATTTATTATAGAAGAAGCTTAATTGAAAAAGCTGATATTTATTTTGAACTTAAAGATTATGATAAAGCTTATGAAACTTGTTTAAAATGTGATCAAAGTAATCCTAAGGTAAACTATCTTTTGGGAAGACTTAATGAAAACAATGGAGATATTGCAGAAGCTAAAAATAATTATTTACTTGCAACTAAAGCTAAATCTCAATCTATTATAAGAGATAATTCTCATCATTTAGGTGATATATTCTGTGAAGAAGGTGACTTTGATAAAGCTTTAGATCTTTATAAGTTATCTGCAAGCAAATCCGAAGTTTTTCCATTAACAGTTTATTTTAAAATTATTAGTATATTAATAAAAAATAAGTCTTATGATGAAGCATATGAGTATTTAATTAAAATGAAAGAGTTTTATCATGATATAGAAAAAGATGCTTTATATAAAGTAGTTAATACTTATCTACGTAAAATACTAGGTAAAGAAATAAATACTGATGACTTATCATTTAAAGAAAGTATGATAGTAAACTATAGCCATCCAAAAGTTATAAAGCATATTAAAGATTTTGACAGTGATACTAGAGTTAAATTTTCCCATCAAACATCTATAGAAGCTATTTATGAATATGCTCAGAATAATTTATCAAGAGAAAATAAACTTGAAACAAGAGTACTAGATACCTATGATATTTATATGCACGATGTAGGTTACAAAAATGGTGAATTTACTAGTAAACTTCGAGTAGTAACAATTCCTCATACAAATTTAATACTAGATATGTATCCTTCTTTTGAAGAGACATTAAAAGATAAAATTAATTATCAAAAATATAAATGCCAATTGAAAAAATAAATTTCGTTTATAGGAGATTTATTTTTTTTGTCAAATTTTTGTCAATTTGTTAAAAATTTTGTTTCATTGTTTACTTTTTACTAAATTTTAGGTATTATATAGGTAAGTAGTGGTTGATAGTGGTGAAAAGTGGGGGATGTCCTATGTTTATGGGTGAATATCATCATAGTATTGATGATAAGAAAAGACTTATAGTTCCGGCAAAGTTTAGAGAACAGCTAGGAGAACAATTTATTATTACTCGCGGAATTGAGAACTGTCTTTTTGCTTATCCTATCGCTAATTGGGAAAAAATCACTCAAAAACTAGAAACCTTACCATTCACTAAGAAAGATGCAAGACAATTTGTACGTTTCTTTCTATCAGGGGCTACTATGGCAGAATTTGACAAACAAGGACGTGTTAATATTACTGCTCCATTAATTGATTATGCTAAGATTCAAAAGGATTGTGTCATCATTGGAACGGGAGATCGTCTAGAAATTTGGAGTAGTGAGGCTTGGAATGAATTTTTCAATTCTGCAAAAGACAATATGTCAGACATAGCCGAAAATTTATTTGAAAGTGTGAATATCTAATGGAAAAGCACATAAGCGTCTTATTAAATGAATCTATTTCCTCCCTAAATTTAAAAGAAAATAGTATTGTAGTTGATTGTACGTTAGGCTATGGAGGACACAGTAGTAACATCTTAGAACGGATAAAAAAGGGGTATTTATTCGCCTTTGACCAAGATAGTGAAGCAATTCGGCATAGTACCAGTCGCTTGAAAGAGATTGGTACTAACTTCACTATCATTAAAAGTAATTTTGTTAATTTAAAAGAAGAATTGGCTAAATTAAATATTTTTAAAGTTGATGCGATTCTTTTTGATTTGGGTGTTTCTTCCCCTCAACTTGACGAGAAAGAAAGGGGCTTTTCTTTTCATGAAGATGCTCCACTTGATATGCGAATGGACAGGGAAAGTACTCTAACGGCTTATGATGTAGTTAATTCCTATTCTAAAGAAGAATTGGTTAGAATATTTACTGATTATGGTGAAGATAAGTTCGCTAGGAACATTGCTAATAAGATAATAGAGTATCGAAATACTAAAAACATTGAAACAACACTTGAATTAGTTGAAATTATAAAAACAGCTGTTCCAATGAAATTTCGTCTTGATAAGCATCCAGCTCGTCAAATATTTCAAGCAATAAGAATAGAAGTTAATCATGAGCTAGATGTTTTAGAAAGTGCTTTAAAACAAGCATTAGAATTGTTAAACGTCGGTGGTCGTGTAGTAGTTATTACATTCCATTCATTAGAAGATCGTATTGTAAAAAGATATTTCAAAGAAAAAACAGAAATTGATTCTAAGATTAAAGGTCTACCTAATATTCCAGATGAATATTTACCAGACTTTAAATTAGTTTATAATAAAGCTATTTTACCTAGCACTAAAGAACTTGATGATAATCCTCGTTCTAGAAGTGCTAAATTAAGAGTAATAGAAAGAATAAAATAGGAGATGTTAAAGTTGCAAAAAAATAAAAAGAAAAAAATATCTAAGTTTGAAAGATTAATTAGTCTTGTAGCTTTGCTTTTATTAGTAATTTCCCCAATATCTATTGTCTTTTCTAAGGCAACTTTAGCTAAAGTAAATTTTGAAGTTGAAAAGGAAAAGAAAGAGATTAAAACTCAGGAAAAGAAAAATGAAAGTATTACAATGGCAATAGATGAATTAGCTTCCTTAACAAAAATACAAGAAGTTGCTGAAGAACAAGGTTTGAGTTATAATAATAATAACATCAAAACAGTAACGGAAGATAAGTAGGAGTGGTTAAGTTGAAAAAGAGAAAGAAGAAAAATAATATAAAATATTCTAAAATATTTATTCTTACTTCTCTTTTTTTGTTTGCTTTAATGATTGGTAGAGTTTTACAATTAGGTTTATCATCTAAAGTAGATAATATTAATCTTCAAGCTCTTGCTTCTAAGAGAACAACTAAAACGGAAGTGATACCCGCTGAAAGAGGTAATATTTATTCAGATGAAGGAGATGCTTTAGCTCAAAATGTTTCTTCTTATAAATTAATAGCTTATTTAGATCCTAAAAGAACTACTAATGAAAAAAAACCTCAACATGTTGTTGATAAGGAAAAGACAGCTGAATTGCTTGCGCCTATATTAGAAATGGATAAAGAAGAGATATTAAGAAATTTACAAAAAGAAAATGTTTATCAAACAGAATTTGGTTCCCATGGTAAAAATCTAAATGAATTAACTAAACAAAAAATAGAAGACTTAAATTTACCAGGACTTGATTTTATAGAGAGTTTTCGTCGTTATTATCCTAAAGGAGATTTTGCTTCTTATGCTATTGGTTATGCTAAAGAAAATGAAGATGAAGAAACTACTGGTGAAATGGGAATTGAAAAATATTATGATAAGATTTTAAAAGGGCAAAATGGTTCTATTACTTATCAGAAAGATTTAAAAGGTTATCGTATTGCTGATACTAAAGTAATTCAAAATGATGCTGTCATGGGTAAAGACATATATTTAACTATTAATAGTAATGTACAATTTTTTGTTGAACAAGCTTTAAATAATTCTGATATTGATTATGATTGGGATTGGTTTCATATAAGTATTCTTGATGCTAAGAATGGTTCTGTTTTAGCAACTGCTACATCACCATCTTTTGATCCTAATGTAAGAAATATTACTAATTATCTTGATATGTCTGTTTCATCTCCTTATGAGCCTGGTTCTACTATGAAGACTTTTACTTATATGGCTGCTATGGAAAATGGGGTTTACAATGGTAATGAAACTTATAATTCTGGTGTTTATACTACTACTGATGGAACTCAGATTGGTGACTGGGACCGTGGTGGTTGGGGCGTTTTAACTTTTGATAAAGGCTATGCTATGAGTAGTAATGTTGGAGTTATTAATATTATCAGTCGTCATATGAATAGTATGATGTTAAGACAGTATTTTAAAAGACTTGGTTTTGGTCGCAAAACAGGAATTACTCTTCCTAATGAACAAAGTGGTAGTCTTAATTTTAAATATGAAACTGAAATATTTAATGCTGGATTTGGACAAGGTATAACAACAACACCAATGCAAAATTTACAAGCTATGACACCTCTTACTAATGATGGTATTTTATTAAAGCCTTATATTGTTAAAAAAATTGTTGTTCCAGAAACTAATGAGGTTATTTTAGAAAATAATAAAGAAGAAGGGGAAAGGGTAGCTTCAACTGCAACTGTTCAGAAAATGCTTTCTTTAATGGATGATTGTGTTAATGGTTATGGTAATACTGGAAGTGGTTATCGTATTGCTAGTGGAGAGTTAATAGGTAAGACAGGAACAGCTCAAGTGGCTAGTGAAAATGGTGGTGGTTATTTAACTGGTAAAGATGATATAATTTCTTCTTTTGCGGGAATTTATCCAAAGAGTGATCCTCAAGTTATAATTTATGCCTCAGTAAAAAGACCATCAGCTGGTAGTCAAAAACCAATAAGTAATGCTATTAAAGAAATCGTTGGTAATTTAGCTAAGTATTTTGGCCATGAAGAAGTAAATAATAATTCTTTAGTTATTAAAGATTATAAAATTGAAAGCTACTTAAATAAGAAACTTGATTCTGTTAAAACGAAGCTTGAAAGTAATGGTATTCCTTATGTAGTTTTAGGAAATGGTCAAAAAATAGTTAAACAAATTCCTGAAAAGAATGATGTTATAACTAATAAAGATACTGTTTATCTAATTACTAATGATACAAATATTACTGTTCCAAATGTTTTAGGTTTATCAAGTAAGATTGCTAAAGATCTTTTAGAAAAGTTAAATATTAAAGTTAATTTAGATGGAGTAGGTTATGTAGTAGAACAATCAGTAGTAGAAGGTAGTCCTATTACTGAAGGTATGGAAATTAATTTGAAGTTAAATCCTAAATTTTAGGTAGTGATATAGTGAATAAAGAAAAAATTTATTTTATAAGTAAAATTTTAATTATTGTTTTACTAGTTATTTTATATTATGTATTTATAGGTATTCCTGAATATAAAAATAGTATGGGTAGTAGCGATAAGATTATAGATAAAAATAATTACTATGATATGCTTGAATTTAAATTAAATAATCTTGATTTTGCCTTAGTAGTAGATAAAAATATGACAATTAACCACATTTTTTTCTTTACAGAAGGTACCATTTGCCTATATAATAAAAATGTCGAAAATAGAAAGCTTGATGATGGATTAGAAGAGGTTATAAAAATTTTAATTGAAAAAGATATATTAAAAAATAATTCTTATTTGCAAGTAGTTACTTATGAGAATAAAGCTTTAGATGAATTTAAAAAGGCTTTAGAAAAAGTTGTGAATAAATATAGTCTTATTTTAAATACTACTTATAGTAAAATGTCACTAATAGATAAAGTTAGCGAGTTAGATCTTAAAGATAATAATAATTCTTTACTAGCACTTGATTTATACTCTAAGAATATTATAAGTGTTTATGATGAAGAGTCTGATAAAAAATATGGCGATGAAAATAATGAAAATATTGTAACAGATGAAGATAGCTTTGATTATGCTTATAATGTTTATTTGAAAATAGAAAAGTATTACTTAGCTAATAAAGATAGTTCTTTAGATATAACGCTAATTCCTGCTGATAATATTGGTAATGTTTTTCCAAGTAAAGAGAGTTATTATAAGATTGAAAATGGTAAGATTTATGCTTACATTAAAATAGATAATTATGATTATTGCTTTTTAGGAAGTATTGATAATTATAAAAAAGGGGTATGTTAAATGAAGAAGATGTTAAAGCTTCGAAACTCGATTATTGTAATTTTATGTTTTACAGTAATTTGTATGGCAATAGGGTTTTCTATTTTAGCAGCAAGATTAGAAAATTATCAAGAACAAAAACCTTATTTTAATGTTGTTTTTTCTGAAGTAAAAGAAGAAACAGCTGTTAAAGGAGGAAGTAGTGCCCCAAAATGTCAAAACAGTATAGTAAAAAGTGCTAAAGAAGTTAATATGAATTGTACTTTGTATGCTCCTCATGATGAATTAAGTTACTTTGTAATTATTAAAAATACGGGTAACATTGATGCAACTATTGTTTCTATAAAAGAAAGTCCTAATTATCAAGATGCATCTTTAAGTAGTTCTATTTATCCTGTTAAAATAAGTTATACTGATGTTACAGGAAAAGTTTTGCAACCAGAAGAAGAAATTACTATGAAAGTCTATATAAAATACCCTAAACCAGAAATGCTTTTAAATACTTAT
>CANQIM010000056.1 GCA_947624075.1 uncultured Bacilli bacterium
TTTTCTTTTTTTCTTCTGACGATTTATTTTCTTTAAAATACTAGCAATTCCAATTATTAAGAATATACCTACTGCCGCAACTAATGTTAAAGTAAAGCCAACAGCAAGATAACATGTTAAAAGAATTGCGATAACAGCAAAAAATATTGCTAGACGAATATTGTTATCAACTTTATTATTTTTAGAAGTTACCCTCTTTTTAATTTCCTTATTATTATATGTTTTAGTTGTAGAATTCTTATTTTCTTTTTTTCTTCCTTTTATTTCTTTTTTACGCATTTAAATACCTCCAATTAGATTATCAACAACAGCTAAGTAATCAATTCTTGGCTGATAACCATCATTCAAAATTATTGCCTTTTCTTTAAAGTAAGTAAGGGGGATTGATTTTCTTTTACATTTTTTTAAGTAAGATAACAACTTTTCAGCAGGTAATAGAAAAGTTTCATTCAAAGTTGTAAATCTTACAATTACAAAGGCGACTCCTCCATGATTAATAACATTACTTAGATGTTTTATTTGATGAGGATGAATATTACTTAAAGTAAAAGATGTTGTGCTTTTTGTTTCCTTTGCTTCAAAATCAATATATTTGCCTTTATAAATACCATTATAATCAGTAGTAGAAGGAATAGTGAAGAAAGCTTCTTTAATAATAGCTTTATCACGAGAAGGATAATCTACTTTAGTTATTTTTATGGGGGTTGGTTTTTTGTAGATATAAGCCTTATCTATCTCACGATAATACTCATTAGATAAATTTATTTCACTTTCTAAAGTCATTCCTCTATTTTTATAATTAATATTACTATGATCTTTTTTTAAATTTGTTTTTTTTATACCTGTTGGGTAATTCATTCAATCACCTATTTTTAATTATACTATAAATGTTTTCTTTTTACCATAAATTTTTAAATTTTTGCTTAGTACTTAAGTTTGTAATGTTTTAGCTTATTTTGTCGATTTTGTGATTTTTCTAGAAATATGTATTATTATGTAGATGGTGATGTTATGAATAGTTTAGAATTAAGTAAAATATTTAGTAGGATGATTGAAAAGACAAAAGTGGTATCAATAGAGACAAATTTATACTATATATTAAAAGGGTTAACAATTGACAAAAATGAACATTAATGTGATAATAATATCGTAAGGGATTGGTGATAAAAGATGTATCAAAATAAGATTAAACTAATGCCACAAGATATTTTAGAGAAAGAGTTTAAAATTGATACTCGGGGATATCGTTTAAAAGAAGTTGATCAGTTTTTAGATGATATTATTGGGGATTATGAGCAATTTCTTAATATTATTAATAACTTAGAGAAAGAAAAGGCTGATTTATTGGCTGAGATTGTTAATTTGAAGCAAGAGTTACGTAATTCAAAACTTAACATGGAGGTTGCGAATAGAAACAGTGTTAGTGGAGAAATAACAAATGTTGATATTATAAGAAGACTTTCTCAATTAGAAAAAATGGTGTATGGTTTAAAGAACGATGACAATTAATATATAGACAAACGCTGGAGTCTTTAAGGCTCTTGAGGAAAGTCCATGCTTGCACAGTCTGTGATGACTGTAGTGTTCGTGTCTAGGGAATAAATAACCTAGAGTAGTTTTACTAACGACGGCTGATGTCCTTTTAACTGGAATAAGCTGTAAAGTGCCACAGTGACGAATTTTTTGGAAACAAAAAAATGAAACGGGTAAACTCCGCGAGCAAGAAACCTAAAATATGGTAGGGGAGTCTCAACGAAAGAAAGATAATGGAGTTGAGGACTGATTTATATCAGTAGATAAATGTTTGTCGCCTAGTAATAGGAACAGAACATGGCTTATTTATATTATATTGTTGTTTTTAGAGGTGAGACATGAAAGAATTAGGGGAGTATTTAAGAAGAACAAGGACTAGTAATGGTGTTAGTATTACAGAAGCGGCAGAAGACTTAGATTTTTCCACAGCTTTACTTGAAAATCTAGAAAGTGGAAATGTAAGAGCTTTTAAAGATATGTATGAATTAAGAGAGTCAGTAAAAGCTTATGCTAAATATTTAGGACTTTCTCCAGACAAGATTGTTGATGAATTTAACGATTTTTTATTTGAACATACATCAAAGATTTCTTTAGATGATATTAAGTCAGCTCAGAAAAGTATTAATGAAAAAAAAGAAGAAAATAGAGTAAAATCACCATATACAAAAGAATATAAAGAACCTAAAAAGATTTGGCCAATTATTTATATAATAATGGCATTTGTTCTATTATTTATAATTATATATCTTATTATAAGTCATAATAATAAGGTTCCAGTAAGAGTTGATGAATTAAAAAATAAGGAGTGTTTTAATTATGAATTTACCTACTAAACTTACAGTGCTAAGATTAATATTAGCAGTTGTTGTGATAATGGTTTTATGTATACCATTTCATTACTTTGGATTTCAATTTCCTAAATATGATGTAAATGGGGTTACCGTTTCATTACAATATATTATTGCAGGAGTAATATTTATAATAGCTAGTTTAACAGATTATTTAGATGGTTATCTAGCACGTAAAAATAATCAAATTACTAATACAGGAAAAATGTTAGATGCCATTGCTGATAAAGTATTAGTAAATTCAGTATTAATTATTTTAGCTGCTCAAGGATTTATACATGAAATAATACCAGTAATAATTGTTTTAAGAGATATAGTAGTTAATGCTATTAAAATGGAAGCTGCTGGTAAAGGTAAAGTTATTGCCGCAATTGGTTCTGGTAAATTAAAGACAGCTTCTTTAATGGTAGGTGTTGTTTTAACATTTGCTTATAATATACCTTTTGAATTTATTAATTTAAGAGTAAGTGATTTCTTATTATATTTTGCTTGTATTATGTCAGTTATTAGTGCTATTCAATACTTTAATTTAAATAAAGAAATTATTTTTGCTAAAGAAAATAATTAAATTCAAGAAAAAAATAGTCTGAAAATTCCTTTTTCCCTAAGGGAATTTTTAATTTTTGGCAAAAAATGGCTGTCAATTTGTTAAAACAATTGTTCGAAAAATGCTTGCATTTCAAAAAAAAATATTATACAATTAATTTGTAAGTTATTTAGCTAGGAGGAAATTTATGAAAGCAGTAAAAGAAAGTGCATCTAAAGATAAAGCTTTAGAACAAGTATTAAATGATATTGAGAAACAATTTGGAAAAGGTTCAATTATGAAATTAGGTGATAATAAACATTTAAAAGTAGATGTTTGTTCTAGTGGATGTTTATCACTTGATATTGCCTTAGGTGTTGGAGGATATCCAAAAGGTAGAATTATTGAAATATACGGACCTGAATCAAGTGGTAAAACAACATTTGCATTACAGGCAATCGCTGAACATCAAAAAGCAGGAGGTAGAGCAGCATTTATTGATGCAGAACATGCTTTGGATCCTGTTTATGCTGAAAGACTTGGTGTAAATATTGATGAGTTGTTGTTATCACAACCTGATACGGGTGAACAAGCTTTAGAAATTTGTGAAGCTTTAGTTAGAAGTGAGGCTTTAAGTATTATAGTAATTGATTCTGTTGCGGCATTAGTACCTCAAGCAGAAATTGATGGTGAGATGGGAGATAGTCATGTAGGCTTACAAGCAAGACTTATGTCTCAAGCACTTAGAAAATTATCTGGTACTATAAGTAAAACAAAAACAACTTGTATATTTATTAATCAATTACGTGAAAAAGTTGGTGTTATGTTTGGAAATCCAGAGACAACTCCAGGTGGTAGAGCTTTGAAATTTTATGCTTCAATTAGACTAGATATTCGTCGAAATGAACAACTTAAAATGGGTGATGGAGTAGTTGGTAATAAGACAACTATTAAAGTAGTTAAGAATAAAGTAGCTCCACCATTTAAAACAGCAGTTGTAGATATAATGTATGGTGAAGGAGTATCAAGAGAAGGCGAAGTAATCGACTTGGCAGCTGAAGCTGGTATAGTTGAAAAAACAGGTGCTTGGTATGCTTATCAAGGCGAGAAGTTAGGTCAAGGTAAGGAAAATGTTAAACTACTTCTAAAAGATAATCCTGATTTATGCAAAGAACTTGAGAAAAAGGTTCGTGAATATTATGATATTAGTATTGATGGAAATGATGATAAGAAGGAAGAGAAAGAGGAAAATTAACATCTTTCTTTTTTTGGAATAAAATTTATTGAGGCGATTATTTTGAAAAAAATTAGTGATTTAATAGAAAGTATTAATTTAGATATAGATATTTTAGGAATTACTGACGATTCTAGAAAAGTAAAAGAAGGGTATTTATTTGTGGCGACACAAGGATTTAATGAAGATCATTACTTTTATGTTGATGAAGCAATAGAAAAGGGAGCTGTATTTGTTGTCAGTAATAGGAAATTAGAAAGAGATTTTCCACACTTTATTGTGGAAAAAAACATTAATGACTTTTATATTGATTGCTGCAGGAAATTTTATGATGTAGATCTTGCAGAGTTTAACTTTATTGGGATTACTGGTACTGATGGTAAAACGACAACGGCTAGTATAATTCATGAACTTTTAGATTATGCCTATATTGGAACTAATGGGATTAGTGTTGGCGAAGAAGAATTTTCAACAAATAATACAACACCTGTAGTTGAAGAGTTGTATAGAGGATTAAAGCTAATAAAAGATAAAGGGTATAATAATGTTGTTATGGAAGTAAGTAGTGAAGCATTACTTCATAAGAGATTAAAAGATTTTAAATTTGAAACAGTGGGTTTTACCAATATTACAGAAGATCATTTAAATGTTCATGGAACTATAGAAAATTATCGGAAATGTAAGTTTGAACTAGTAAATTATTTGAAAGATGGGAAGACTTGTTTTATAAATGGTGATTGTGATAATTGTAAACTACTTGGTTACAAAAATAAAATTAGTTATGGTATGAATAAAGATAATGATGCAGTAATTTATGATGTTAAAGAATTAGCTAATTTAGTAAAATTTAGAGTTAATTATAGAAAAAAAGATTATGAGGTCGAAAGTTCTTTACTAGGAATGTATAATGTTTATAATGTTACGTTAGCTTTTTTGATTTGTTTAGAGATGGGTATTGATGAATATGAGTTGTTAAAGAAAATAGCTAAATTAAAAACAGTAAAGGGAAGAAGAGAATTCCTTGATTTTGGACAAGAATTTACTGTGGTTTTAGATTATGCCCATACATTTAATGGGATTAAATGCTTAGTAGAAAGTTTTCAAAATTATGAGAGAATAATTGTCGTAACAGGATCAGCTGGAGGAAGAGAAAAAGAAAAAAGAAAATTGATTGGTAAATATCTTTTAGATAATACGGATGTTACTATTTTTACAATGGATGATCCAAGAGAAGAAAGTGTTGATGATATAATTGATGATATGTTAGAAGATACTGATAAAAGAAATTATTATAGAATTGTTGATAGAAAAAAAGCTATTGAAAAAGCCTTTCAAATGGCTGATAAAAAAACTGTAGTTTTAGTAATTGGTAAGGGAAGAGATAATTATATGGCGATTGGTCGTAGAAAAATTTTTTATTCTGATTATGAAGTAATTAAGAAGTTGCTTTCTTGAATTTTTAAAGGCAATTTGCTTTTGTTTCAAAAGTTTTAGAAGTTTCTTTTCCTTGACAATGAGTTAAAATAAATCTACAATAGAATTAGATTGCAGACGTGGTTTGCATCTAGATGGAGGAAATTTTATGAATAATACTGTATTCTCCATTTTACTTGTCACTTTAGGTGTTTTAATAGGATTTATTGCATCTTTGGTTGTTAATTATTTTAGAGCAAGTAGAGCTTCTAAGAAAGCTGATGCTTTAATTGAACAAGCAAAGAAAGAAATAGAGAAACTTAAAAGAGATGCAGCAATTGAGCAAAAAGAAGAAGCACATAAATTGAAAATGGATTTAGATAAGGAAATTCGTGAAAAGAAAGAAGAAATGAAAGAGTCTGAAGCAAGACTACTTCAGCGTGAAGCAAATATAGATAAACGTGATGAAATGTATCAAAAACGTGAGACTGCTTTGGATGAAAGAGAAGAAAAATTAGCGGAACGCCAAGTTGAAATCCAAAACGAAAAAAGTAAAGTGGAAGATATTAAAAAAGAACAACTTGAACTTTTAGAGAAAATATCAGGATTTGGAAAAGAAAAAGCACGTGAACTTGTGATGAGTCAAGTAAAAGAAAGCATGAGTAAAGAAATAGCTGAATATATTCGTGAGTCTGAAAATGAAGCTAAACTTAATGCTGATAAGAAAGCTCGTGAGTTAATTGTTACTTCAATGCAAAGATATGCAGCAGATATTGCGAGTGATCAAACAGTAACTGTAGTTGATTTACCTAATGATGAAATGAAAGGTCGTATTATTGGACGTGAAGGTAGAAATATTAGAACTATTGAAGCTATTACTGGTGTCGATTTAATAATTGATGATACACCAGAAGCGGTTGTACTATCTAGCTTTGATCCATTGAGAAGAGAGATTGCAAGAGTTACACTTGAGAGTTTGATTAAAGATGGAAGAATTCATCCTACTCGTATTGAAGAGTTGTATGATAAAGTTTGCAAAGACATGAAAAAGCAAATTATGCAATATGGACAAGATGCTACTATCGAACTTGGTCTTACTAAATTTGATCCTAATTTAATTGAAACAATTGGTAAACTACACTTTAGAACGAGCTATGGACAAAATGCTTTGGAACACTCTAAAGAAGTAGCTGAACTTTCAGGATTACTTGCGGGAGAGTTAGGTGAAAATGTTGCTTTAGCTAAAAGAGCAGGACTGCTTCATGATATTGGTAAAGCAATAGATCATGAAATTGAAGGTAGTCATGTAGAAATAGGTATTGATATAGCAAAAAAATATAATGAAGATAATGTTGTTATTAATGCGATTGCTTCACATCATGGAGATGTCCAAGCAACAAGTGTTATTTCTACAATAGTTGCGATTGCTGATGCATTATCAGCTTCTAGACCTGGAGCTAGAAATGATTCATTAGAAAACTATATTCAAAGATTATCACAACTTGAAGAGGTTGGTAATGGAATTGCTGGAGTTGATAAAACCTATGCAGTTCAAGCAGGAAGAGAGCTTCGTGTTATTGTTAAACCAGAAGAAGTTGATGATTTAGAAGCTCATCGAATAGCTAGAGAAGTAAAAGAAAAAATTGAAGCAAATATGAAATACCCTGGAACTATAAAAATTACAGTTGTACGTGAGACTAGGGCACAAGAAGAAGCAAAATAATGAAATGTTTTTGGAGCATTTCATTTTTT
>CANQIM010000057.1 GCA_947624075.1 uncultured Bacilli bacterium
TCAATGCCTTGTTCCTTTACTCCTCCTAAAACTTCACCACTTAATTTTAAAAGAATTCTTTTATATTTCAAAAATCTCACCTCAAGATTAGTTTACCACATAATTGTGAGATTTAACTGTAAAATTTTCATAGAAGTAATTGAGTTAATTGCAGTAAAGAAAAAATCTTGTTATAATTAAAAAAGATAGTGAGGAATGTATATGCAAGAATTTCTACCAATAGGAACTGTAGTATTACTAAAAGAAGCAACTAGGAAAGTCTTAATAATTGGCTTTGCTCAAGTAGAAGAAAATAATAAGAAGATCTGGGATTATATAGGTTGTGCTTACCCAGTCGGTGTTATTTCTAATAATACTAGTTTATTATTTGATAAAGAACAAATAGATAAAGTTATTTCACTAGGTTATTCTGATAACGAAGATAAAACATTTAGAAAAGACTTACAAACTAATTTGTCTCGTATAAAAAGAAGGACACAAGTAAATGGCATCGATAAATTATAATGGTAAGAAAGTAAACGAATGTATATCTTACTTAACAGATTTAGACGGAGATTTTAATTCCTTATCAAGTTCTTTAAAAGAAGGTCTTGTTAAAGTTATATCAGCTAGAGGCTTTGATAAATATATTGGTGGAATAGACAGTAATTATTTTGAACAATATGTTGAGTATGGACGTAGTAGTGTTGATTCAGTCATTAAAAAAATTAGAAATACACAAATTCAAATATTATCTTTTAATCAAGATGACGATGAGATAAAGGCCTTTTTAGATTCATTAAGTGTAAATGATTATAAGTCGCTTGATTTAACATCATTAGAAGATCACATATCATTTATGAGAAAAGCAGGTAACTTTTTTAAAGGTATTGGTTCTTTTGCTGGAACTTTAGGAACAGGTGCTGTAGAAGGAGTATTAGAGTTTGGCGAGACTGGGGCAGATTTACTTACATTAGGTGGAACGTCAGTAGCATCCATTTTTACTAAAGGATATGATTTTTTTACAGGTGAAAATGTAACTGAAAAGATGTGGGAAGATACTAAAGCATATGTGTCTAAAAAACATGTTGAAAGTCTTTTTAATAGTTTTTATGATGATACATCAGTAGGAAAGTATTTAAAAAATAACGCATCAGTTAGTGCATTTGGTAAAAGTTTAGGTTATAAAGAAGGAAGAGAATTTGGCAAAAATGTTGGATATACAACATCAATTATCGCAACAAGCAGCTTAACAGGTATACCAATGCCTTTAATATCTGGAGTAATGGGCTTTTCACGAAGCACTGAAGATGCTTGGGCCGATGGAGCCACCATAGGAAAAGGATTAATATATGGAACGACCAGTGGTGTTTGGGAAGCAGTTCAGTGGCAAGTTGGAAGTAAAATAGATAATTTGAGTAAGGGTGTTTTCGCCACCACTAAAGGCAATGCTTTAAAAGTTATTTTGGATTCAGCCGATGCTGGAATAGAAGGCTTTGTTCAACCAATCATGAATATGACTTATAAAGATTATGAGGGAAAAGATTTTAAAGAACAATATGCCAATGCTTTTAAAGCAAATGGTGGTTGGTCTGCCGTCGCTTCACAAGTAGCATTAGGTGGTTTTATGTCAGCTGGTAGTAAAATTTTTCAATCAGCGAAGAATAGAAAGGCACTACCTACTTTTGATGAATATGAAACGTCTGCAGGTATTGGAGGTATAGGTCTTGCTATTAAAAATAGATTCCTTGAAAGATTAGATGATTCTAAAGCTTCATTTGGACAAGTCAGTGAGCAAAATAGGCAAATAGCTCAAAGTATCAGTAAACAAATCGATAATAACGGCAGTTATATATTTAAATGCAATCGTTCCAAAGAACTTAGTGCTGAAGTGTTAAGGAAACTAGATGATTATGGTAATTTAGATAAAGTTAAAGTAGTAATTGATGGACCATTTAAAGATTCAAATGGTAATTATAAAACTAAATATAATAAAAGTCATTATACCGATCGTGTAACATATACAGGTTATGAAGCCTTATCAATAGTCTCCAAACTTGATGAATTACAATCAAGAATTGACATGTCATTACCAACAAAACAAAGAGCTCATCAAATATATGAAGTATTAGCTGATGAATACGGCTATATGTATGATTTCAAAAATTATGCCGATGGACATAAAGTGGCTTCTAGCTTAAGAGGTTTAACTTCCAATAACTCTATTGGTAAAAAAGGCCTAGTTTGTGCAGGTTATGCTCAAGCATATAGTGAATTATGTGATAGATGTGGAATTAAGTGCGAATATATTAGAGGAAACGCTATTACGCCTAGTGGTAAAAACGAAAAACATGCTTGGAATGTTTTCTTTGATGATAACGGCGAACAAATACCAGTTGATGTAACGTGGAAGTCAGGATCTTCATATGATGAATGGTTTGGAAAATCTAAAAAGTTTGCTGAATCACATGTTGCCGATTCTGATGAGATATTTAGAGACTATTCACCTTCAGTCAATGTTTCATCATTTGAAAGTTCTACTACCTATAGTTCACTAGAAAAAATTATAGATACCATGGATAGAAAATATGGACTAGAAAGTGGCTATAAAAGTTTAAAGAAATATATGGAAACAGGAAATGTTAACTGTATCACAAGAACAAATGGTTGTAGAGATATTATCAAAATGCTCGATTTTGATGATATAAATAGTTTTTTATTAAAAAATGATTATAACTATGCATCAAGTATTTTAGGAAAATATGCTAATCAGATGGATGCACAATATGGCAAAGGCAGTGGTAAATATGCCCTTCAAGTATTTTTAACAGGCAAAAATAATGTTATTACTAGAAGCAATAACTTTCGTCATAACATTTCTACTATGCCAAGTGAATTTATAGAGTATTTTATAAATGGAGGTTAATGATGATAGATATTAAGAATAATAATATAAAAATGTTTTTAAAAACAACATTTAATAAAAATATAGAGTCTATTACTAATGAAGAGTTAAGTACTTTAACTAGAATGAATTTTCTTAATGATAAAGACTCTTTACATGATTTTAAAATTTTAGAATTTCTTCCTAATGTTAAAGAAATTATAGTAGAAGAATATGATTTGCAGCAAACTGATATTGATTTAATATTTTCAAGAAATCTTGAAGAAGTTACTTTTATAAAGTGTAATTTAGAAAATATAAACTTTCCAATGAATAGTTTAAAGAATTTATCTCTTTTAAAATGCAGTGTTGCAGATTATAACGAATTACTTAAAAATATGAATTCTTTAATTACAATAGATATAAAAATGCCAAAAGATGAACAAGATTTAGATTGTAGTTATTTACCATCTAGTTTAGAAAAAGCTATTTTTGACTATTGTATTTTAAAAAATATATCAAATCTAATGAATTTAGATAAATTAGAGTATCTTTCAGTTATAGGTGTACATTTTACTGATAAAGATTTAAATTTTTTAAAACATTTACCTTTAAAAAGATTATTTATTAATGAAGAATATGAAAACAATATATATATTCAAAATTTAAAAAGAGAAAGTAATTGTGAGATAGAGCATGATCATAGAAGTTTATTATTCTAATAAAATATTTGCAATGTGAGAAAGTTCTGGTATAATAAAATTGAAAAAACGCATTTAAAAGTAGGAGGTAAATTAATGAATCCAATCGTAGAATTTGGTTACAATACTGATTTAGAAGACTTTTCTTATGCAGTAACTAATATGGGTACAAAGTATAATTTTAATGTAGGAGGAGAAGTATTAGGTATATTTAGTGCTAATGACAAGAATTATTTAATATCACAAGTAACTTCTTCATTTGGAAATAACTGCATGGCAGGTACTGTTGATGCAAGAGAAATTGCTTTTAATCTAGAAAATAATGATGTGTTATTTTCAAATAATGAAGTATCAGAAGAATCAATGACTATTTCTAGACTTTTAAGTATGGAAGAAGTAAAAAAGGAATTAGCTTTGGGAGTAAAAGTAGAAGAAACTACTGTTTTTCCAAGACTAGCTAGGATGGGGCTTGATTTACAAAGGGTAAATATTGATTTACCAGAAAAGATTTCTGTGTGTGGAATTGAAAAAGAAAAATTTGCTAAATATAAAGATATGTCATTTGGTAGAGAAAGATAATTATTGGGAGGACTTTGTTGTCCTTTTTTCTTTTCCTTGATATAATTAAATAAAGGAAGGTGTTAATTATATGGCTACAGCTCATATTGAAAGTAAAAAAGAAGATATTGCTGATGTGGTTTTAATGCCAGGAGACCCATTACGTGCTAAATATATAGCTGAAGAATTTTTAACGGATGCTAAATTAGTTAATTCTGTTAGAAATATGTTTGCTTATACTGGTTTTTATAAAGGTAAAAGGATAACTGTTTTTGCATCAGGTATGGGAATTCCTAGTATTGGAATTTATTCTTATGAATTATTTAAGTTCTATGATGTTAAAAAGATTATTAGAATTGGAACCTCTGGTAGTTTTAATAAAAATATAAAATTACGTGATATTGTTCTATCTAGTGGTAGTTATTGTAAGAGTTATTTCCCTTATCTTTTAGGTGGAGAAGATTTATCTTTTATAAATTCTAGTTCTTCATTAAATGATAAAATTCTAAAAACGGCTAAAGAAAGGAATATTTCTTTAGAATTTGGAGACACTATCACTAGTGATGTATTTGATTTATATTGTGTTGATCAAGAAAAGTTTAGAAGTAATTTTGAAAAAGATAGATTTTTAGCTGTTGAGATGGAAGCATTTGGTCTTTATTATGTAGCTAAACTTCTTAAAAGGGAAGCAACTTGTCTTATGACAATAGTTGATTCTTTATATGATAAAAGTGGTCTTTCTAGAGAAGATAGAGAAAAGTCTTTAAATGATATGATTACTTTAGCATTAGATTCATGTCTTACGGAAGAGGGATAATTATGGAATATATTAAGAAAGATTTAGCTTCTTATAATTTACATATTATAAAAACAGATAAGTTTAAAACAGTAAACGTTAGAGTAGTCTTTCATAGTCCAATTGTTAAAGAAGAAATAACTATTCGTAATATTTTATGTGACATGTTTATGCAGTCATCTAAAAATTATGATAGTAAAAGAAAGTTAACTATTAAGGCTCAAGATTTGTATGCAGCAACATTAGAGGCAACTAATAATCGCCTTGGTAATTATATATTTACAAACTTTTATTTATCTGTTTTAAATGATAAGTATACTGAAGAAAATAATTTTGCGGCAGCTTTAGAATTTTTAAGTGAAGTTATTTTTAATCCTGATGTTGAAAATAATAAATTTAAAAGAGATAAGCTTGATATTGTTAAAACCAATGCCTTAAATAATATTAATTCTATTAAAGAAGATGCTAGTAGTTATAGTTTAATGCGAATGGCTGAAGCATTTTCTAAAGATACTCCTGTTTCTTATCATATGATAGGTTATTTAGAAGATTTAGATAAAGTAGATGAAGAAAACTTATATGACTATTATAAAAAAATGTTAGAAAAAGATTTTGTTGATATATTTGTAGTTGGTGATGTAAAGGAAGAAGAAATTACTTCTCTTATTAAAAAGAATTTTAAGTTTAAGACGGTAAAAAGAAAAAGACTTCCTTATATAATTAATAGTACTACCCGTAAAAGAAGATTATTTGCAAGGGAAACTATTGATAATTCACAAAGCAAATTAGCTATATGTAATGTAACTTCTAATCTTACACCATATGAAAGGAATTATCCACTTACTTTATATAATATTATTTTAGGTGGAGGAAGTGATTCTAAATTATTTAAAAATGTTAGGGAAGAAAATTCTTTATGTTATACCATTAACTCGGTTACTAATAAGTTAGATAATTTAGTCATAATTATGGCTGGAATTGATAAGAGTAATTATAAGAAATGTCTTGAATTAGTAGAAGCTAATATGCTTGATATGAAAAAGGGTAAGTTTACAGAAAAAGATTTAAAAATAGCTAAAGAATACTACTCAACAGCAATTGATGATATGCTTGAAAATGAATCATCTATTCTTGATAATTACTTAATAATGGAATTACTTGGTACTGATGATATTGAAACAAAAAGGCAAAAGATGCTTAATGTTACTAAGAGAGATATTATCAAAGTGGCTAAAAAAGTAAAAATGGATACTGTATTTTGTTTGGAAGGGGTAAAAGATGAAGGAAATTAAATTAAAAAAATTAGATGTTACTTGTTATGAAGAAGATTTATCTAATGGACTTAAAATAGTTATGCTACCATTTCTAAATAAAAAGAATTATTTTATTAGCTATGGAACATATTTTGGTGCTGATATAACAACTTTTACAATTGATAAAAAAGAAGTAAAAGTACCTGATGGAGTTGCCCATTTTCTAGAACATAAAATGTTTGAACAAGAAGATGGAATAGATCCTTTTACTTTCTTTTCAGAAAGTGGAACAGGTTCAAATGCTTCGACAAGCTATGAATATACCCAATATATTTGTTACGGCAATAAAGAGTTTTCCAAAAATTTACGCTTTTTATTAAAATTTGTTAATGAGCCATTTTATACCGATGAAAATGTTGCTAAGGAAAAGGGTATAATAGCCGAAGAACTAAAGATGTATGAAGATATACCTGATTTTCAATTAGAAATGCGTTTAAGAGAAAATATTTTTACTAAAAGTCCTAGACGTATTGATATAGGTGGTTCTGTAAAAGAAATAAAAAAGATAAAAAAAGAAGATTTATATTTGTGTTATGATAATTTTTATACCCCTAGCAATATGTTTGTTTTAATAGTCGGTAATTTTGATGTTGATGATGCTTTAGCAGTCATAAAAGATGAAGTTGGTAAGGTTAAAGATAAAAAGTTACCTAATGTTAAAATGCCTAAAGAAGATAAGAAAGTTAATAAGTCAGAAGACATAATCTATGGTGATATTAATGTTGATAAATTAGCTGTAGGTATAAAAATAGATGCCAGTGAATTAAAAATGGATGATTTAACTCTTGATTTATATTTAAATATGATTAGTACAATAATTTTTGGCTCTTCATCAGAATTTAGAGAAAGAGTGAGAAATGAAAAATTGCTTAATAATTTTTATACTGAATGGGAAACATATGATAAATTTAGAATCTTTTACTTAATGGCTTCAACTACTGATACCAAAAAACTTTTAGAGGAAATAAAATATGAATTAAATGATTTAGTAATAAGTGAAGAAGCTTTTGAAAGAATGAAAAAAGTATGGATTGCCTCAGAAGTAAAAATGATTGATAATGTTGATGC
>CANQIM010000058.1 GCA_947624075.1 uncultured Bacilli bacterium
AATGTTGCGTGAATTTTGATTTTGACTTATTGAAAATAAATTTTTAATCCAAACAAACAAAATATATATAAAGAAACAAAAATGAGATGCAATTTGCATTTCATTTTTTATTTATAGAAAAGAAAAAGTCCTTTGTTAAGGACTAAATTTCAAATGGTGTCCGCGAGGCGACTCGAACGCCTGACCGATCGCTTAGAAGGCGATTGCTCTATCCAGCTGAGCTACGCAGACATATCACAACTGACAAGTAAAATTATACAATAAAAATACTTATATTTCAAGTATTTTATTGCAATTTATATATCAGAACGTGATAAATATTTTATTTCCTTATCATTTACTTCAAACATAACCATATTAACTGAATAATTATCAAAAACAGAATAAGCAATACTGTATAATACTTCTTCTAATACTTTATCATTACTATTATAAAGATAATCATTAAAATTTAAAAATAACACATCATTTTCCTCATAATAATCAATAAGCTCAACTTTATTATCTAAAAAGCTCATAAGATTAGGCTCATAAATGTAACTGGTTGTTAACTCCTCTATTATTATTTTTATTTTATCACGGTCATCATTCAAATATTTAGTCACAGGCACATAATACAATGTATCAGCAATATCTTCTAAATAATAAATTACTACTTTAGAAATATTTTCACGTGATGTAAGTAAATAATTGTTATTTATACCTATCTTTTTATCTAAAATAGCCGGTAATTTTTCTTTAGAATTAGGGTATGTCCTTAGCGTATTACCGTTAATCAAAATAATGACACCATCAATATCTTTAAATTCTAAAACTGTATAGACAATTGACGTAAGCATTTGTTTTTCAACTTCACTACTTACATTTAGAAATTCTTCAGAAAAATTCAAAGTAACTATTTTACTGTTTATAATAATTTCTTTTATAATAGTATTTTTAGGAATAGTTCCTTTTAATCCTGTTGGCAATTTACTATTATCTTTAATAATTAGATTATTAATAAGCTCTCTAATTTTATCTTGTGTTTTTTGAGACTCAATAAATATTTTTGATTTTACTAAATAATTATTATCGTTTAATAAATAGATACTATTAGTACTCATTGTTTTGGATGTTTCTACTTCGATATTAGTTCTTAAAACATTATCATCTTTAAAAGTTGGTATAGAAAAAACTGTTAAAATAATAAACATGGAAAGTGTCGTTATAAATATTTTTCTTAAAGCTTTAGTTCGAAGCATTATATCACCTAAAAAATTATATGAAAAAACGTACCAATTTAGTACGTTTAAATAGATAATTCTTTAAGTTTTAATAATTCGACAACAGCTCCTGCTCTTCCACTTACTCCTAGTTTTTGCATAACATTTGATATATGATTACGAACAGTTTTTTCACTGATACCTAATTCATTAGCTATTTCTTTCGTACTCATATTATCTATTAAAAGCTCAAAGATTTTTCTTTCACGAGGCGTTAATATATTACTTGCCATTTTTCTTATCACCTAAAGTATTGTATGAAAAAACGCTAATTAGTTGTATGCTTTTACCTATTTAGGATTTTTGAAATTTAACAGTTGTATACATTTTATTTTTATAATTTTCTTGTATAAGACGCATGATGTTATTAGCTAAAGTATTATCATGTTTATTAGATACGCAAACACAGTCCGCATTATTATTATCAATTTTAACAAAACAGTCAACACCATATTCCTTTTTGATTTTCTTTTCAATAGTTTCTTCTTTTCCTTGAACTTCATTTAAATACTTTAATTGCTCATAAGCATTATTTTTTTCTTCATTAGTTGCTTCATCATTTGTTAACTTTTCTTGAAGTTCATTCATAACTGTCTGCCTTTCTTCTTCTAGACTAACACGCATAGCAGTTAAACTAGATACTTCTTCAATAGTCGTTTTTGTAGAAGTTGTCTGTTCTGTTTTAGGCTCTTTCTTTAAAGCTTCTACTAATAAATCATTAGGCATTGTTATATAGTAAATACTTAATACTAATATTAATGTAAATAATGTTAAAAACCATAAATTTTGTTTATTAATCATACGACTTCCTCCATTTCAATTAATTGTATGATGGATTATTAAGTTGTATGACATATTTTATTTTACTTTTCTTTATTTAAAAGTCTTGTTACTGCTGTTAATAAACCTAGTTTACCGTAAGGATAAGTCAAAGAGCCTTGCATGTAAGCAATATAGGGTTCTCTTAATGGTCCATCGCAAGATAATTCAATTGATGATCCTTGAGTAAAGGAGCCACTAGCCATAATAATTTTGTCATCATAACCAGGCATGTCTGATGGTTCTACTAAGGCGTTAGAATCAATAGCTGAACCGTTTTGAATTCCTCTAGTAAACTCAATTAATTTATTTGGATCTTTAAAAATAATATTTTGAACTATATCAGCTCTTTCTTCATTATATTTGGGCTCAACTTCAAAACGTAGCTCTTCCATTACTTTGGCTGTCAAAACGGCCGTTTTTAAAGCCGAAGCTACTACTGATGGAGCAAAATATAGTCCCTGTAAAATTTGTCTATTAGCACCAAGTGATGGTCCTACTTCTCTACCCTCACCAGGTAAAGTTAATCTCTCAGCACATAGTTCCACCAAATCATGACGACCCGCGATATAAGCACCATTAGATGCGATACCTCCCCCTAAATTTTTAATTAAAGAGCCAACCATAATATCAGCTCCTACTTCGATAGGTTCCTTGGTACCAACAAATTCACAATAGCAGTTATCAATCATAATAATTACATTTTTATCAATACTTTTTATTAATTCAATTACTTTTTGCACTTTTTCTATGGAAATACTTTTTCTTGTTGAATAACCTTTACTACGTTGTATTTCAACTACTTTTACCCTATTATTAGAAATAAATTCTTTAATATTTTCATAGTCAAAATCATCATTTATTAAATCTATTTGCGCATATTTAACACCAAAACTTTTTAAAGAACTAGCATTTTCTTTGAGACCTATTACTTCATCTAAAGTATCGTATGGTTTACCACTAATACTTAATAATAAATCATTAGGTCTTAAAAGAGCAAAAAAGCAAACATTTAAAGCATGACTACCCGAAATAAATTGATTTCTAACCAAAGCATCTTCTGCTTTGAAAATATCTTTATAAACATTTTCAATTACTTCACGACCTAAATCATTGTAACCATAACCAGTTGTTTCATTAAAAGCACTTTCAGTAACATTATTTTTTCTAAAACTAGAAAGAACTTTTTCACTATTAAAGAAACAAATATCATCAATCTTTTTAAATATTTCCTGGCAAGCTTTTTCACTATTTTCTATTAAAGTTCTTATTTCATTATTTTCTAATTGTTGTTGCATTTTCTTCACCTTTTTCTTCATAGATTGCTTTTTCTTCCATTAACTCTTTAAATTTTTTAAAGGGATTTTCCCCACCTAATATATTACGGTCATAATACGTTAAATAATCTGTTTGCTCTACGTTTGTAATCATTAAATTTCTAATTTTCTTTAAATTTTTCTTATTTTGTATATACCACTCATATTGTTTCATACTTAGTTCTTTAGGCAAGTAAACAACTGTTGGATTATCAACTTGAAAAGCTAAAAACCCTAATCTTGCACAGTATACAAATAAAGTATAAGTAGCCATTTCATCGACATTTTCACTTGTATAGCCATTTTCTTTTAAATAATTTCTTAAGTGGGTAACGTGCTTATCACTATTACTATCACTTGTACCAATTATTTCTCTAAATTCTTCACCAGCGCTATTTACAATAATTATTCCTCTATCCATTATATTTACCACCATCAACTCTAATTATAGAATCATTTACATAGTTTGCCTTAGAACTTGCTAAAAAGATGATTACTTTACTTATATCTTCTACATCAGCAAAACGATTTAAAAGAATTTTTTTCTTTTCTTCATTTATTTGTTCATAAGTTAAATTTTTATTCATATCAGTCTTTGTCCATCCAGGGCAAACACAATTAACATTGACAAAGGGTGCAAATTCTCGAGCAAAGTTATGAGTTAAGGAAATTACTCCAGCCTTAGAAGCATCATAATCACAACTCTCTGGGTAAAAAGTATCAAGAGCATTTGTGGAAGAAACATTTATTATTTTACCACTCTTTTTTTCTAACATAATTTTTCCAGCATATTTACTACATAAAAAAGTGCCAATTAAATTAACATCTAATATTCTTCTAAACTCTTTAAGTGATTTATCAAATAATAAATTATCACGACAAATACCAGCATTATTTACTAAAATATCTAAACCACCAAAAGTATCAAGAATTACAGAAAACATATTTTCTACTTCTTCTTCTTTAGAAACATCACATTTTACTACTAAAGTACGAACATCATAATTATCATTAATATACTTTTCTAATTCTTTAGCTTCTTCTTCATGATGACAATAATTAATTACAACATCCACTCCAGCTTTTGCAAATTCTATTATACAACTTCTACCTATTCCCCTACTACTGCCAGTAACTAAAGCAACCTTACTCATATTATTCACTTCCCGTATTTGTATTTTTTAAATTATGTTTTTCTAAAAAAACATTCAACTCTTCTGTGCTTTTTATATCAACTAAATTAGCAGACATTTTTCCTTTTGCAACATAAATTATTCCTGGAGCAGTGGCATATTTTGAAGACATTTCAATTTTTAACATAATTTCTTTAAAATTTGGATCTTTATCAATGTTTAATTCAAAGTAACTAACATTATTACTATCTAAAACTTCTTTGTATTTTTTACAGTCTGAACATTTATTTTTAGTTAAGTAGATAATTATACTTTTTCCTTGATTAATATTTTTTAAGGTTTCAGATTTAGCTGTTGAAAATCTATTAAATACAAAAATACACATTGGTATTATAAAAATTAAGGTAATAGCCAAAGCTAATAAAAATTTATTTCTTAAAGCAATAAATTCTGGATCTTTCATATTTTCACCTTGAGCCTTTTATAGCTGATTGTTCCTTCTTTAAAAGATAATTTTTTCTAGATAAACCAAATATAGAGTTAAAGCTACCATCTATGACCATATCTTGATTTATACTTTGAATAAAATCAAGGCGTTCCTTTATTTCATCTAAAGTTAAAGTTAGAATACTAGAACTGTTAATTACTACTGGTAAAACTCCTTTAGCATCTAAAAAAGGAAAAACTTTTTCTAAATATTTTTTATCTTTAATAATAATTAAGGTTTTTAAATACTCTTTAGAATAATTATCTTTTAGATAGTTAATGGTTTCAGTAACACTTTTAGATTTTTTTTGAAAAAGACTTCCTGTAATTTCTATATCGTTATCTTGACATACTTTTATTATATTTTCAACATCTAGTGGTTTTTGATTAAAAGCATTACCAAGTGGTAGAGTTTGCATATGTTTTAAAAAGATAGCAGTAATATCAACTATTTCATCGGGAGTACGTTTAAAAGTACAACTATAAGCAGGTATTTTTAAATTAGCACATGTAGTTAAAATTCTTTTAGTTTTATCAGGAGTTTTTCTAAATAAATTACCTGTAAGCTCGATATTATTATTAGCACAATAATTTAGCATATCTTCAACTTCTTTAGGAGTTCTTTTATACATACTATCTATTACCTTTATATTTCTATTTTCACACTTTTCCCTAATTGAAATAATTTCATCTTTTTTTCTAAAAAGCATAGTAGATGATAAGGTAATTTTTTCTTTCTTACAATAGTCTAGAATATCTTTAAATTCGGAAAAAGGTTGCTGAAAAAGACTTCCAGTAATAGTAATTTTTTCTTTTTGCGCAAGATTAATTATATTTTCAACATCTTGAGGTGTTCTAAAAAACATATTTGAGGCAAGAGAAACTTTTTTTCTTTGACAAATATTTATTATTTCTTCTACTTCGTCTTTAGTTCTATTAAAAGCCATTTTAACGGAATCTAAAGGTAGATTTTTAGTTATTTTAATAATTGCTTCTGTTTCAGCTGGGGGATTTAAAAAATAAGCACCACTAATTGATAAGTTATTATCTTTGCAAATCCTAACTATTTCTGAAACTTCTTCTGGACTACGACGAAACATAGTATTGTTTAAAGCAATGTCTTCTCTTTTGCAGATATCAATTATATCTTTAATGTCTTCTTTGTCACAGTAAAAAATACCTTCTAATTTACTTATATGATTTTTCTTACAGAAAATAATTATATCTTCAGTTTCATCAGGTGCTTTTTTAAATAAACTACCACTTATTTGTAATTTATATTTTTTAGCTAGCTTTATATTTTCTTCAACCTCATCTTTACTTCTAAAAAACATACTTTCTAAAATAGGATAGTTGTTACTTATACAAAAATCAATAATATCTTTAAAATCACTATATTCAGCACGAAAGAAACTCTTTTTTAAAGGAATATTTTTTTCTTTACAATAATTAATAATTGCTTGAGCATTGGCACTATCTTTTCTAAAAATTAAACCATCTGGAGTGAGATTTTCTGCTTGGCATATATCAATTAACTTGGCTATTTCATCATTAGGTGTTGAAAACATACTATTAGAAAGATTTACACCTTTTTCTTTACAAATTTTTATTATGTCTTTTATATCATCAGCAGTCTTATGAAAAACACTACCTGTTATTTTAATTTCATTTTCTTTACAAACATTTATAATTTTTTTTAATTCTTCAGCATCTCTTAAAAAAATTGTTGAGTAAATATTTATATTCTCATTTATACAAGTATTAATTATTTTAGTAAGGTCATAAATATCATATTTACTTGCAGAAGCACTTAAAATTAAGTCTTTTGATAAGATATTAGAAAAATTTTTTTCAACAGTTTGAATTTTTTCCACAGGAATACGCAATATGTAAGTTGTTTTGTTTAAATATTTTAGACCATAATGATTTAAGATATAGTTGTATGTTTCAGATAATTTGTTAGGATTAGTTTCTAAGATATGAAGACAGTTATTAACATTAGACAAGTAAATATCTTCATTTTCTAAAAATGTATAATTTTCTTTAATAGTTTCAACACTTACACTAAAGATACTAGGAGATTTTTCAATACTACGCGGATTAACTTTTTTGTCATTTACTAAATAAATAAGAATATTTTCCATGTTGGTTAAATCCTTATATAGAAGAAATTCTTGACTTTCTTCGCTCATTTTATAATAATCAACACCATATTTTTTTAAGAGCTTAACTACATCATATTCATTCATAGTAA
>CANQIM010000059.1 GCA_947624075.1 uncultured Bacilli bacterium
ATTTATTTTAAATTTTAATTTTTTTATCAAAACAAAAAAGCTATGTTTTTGAAACATAACCTAGATTATTTAACTTACTTTGTCCTTCTATACATGTAGACAGTTATGTATGGCTATAAGTTATTATGTGCTTGGGAACCACCGCTTTGTTCAATAGACCACGGAATGTTAGTAGTACCTTGGGTATTTTTTATTTGATCACCGCTTTTTTGATAAGTAATACCATATTTAGTATCACCACTTGAATGATCTGAACCATTAAATACCCAAAGATTCAATCCATGATTATGGCTAGGCATTTCGTCCAATGTTAATATATGGGCTTTCTCACCACCTGTTTTACCTACTGAATTAAATTCTGTTTGAGATGTATCTACTCCTACCAAAGTTTGACCTTTACCATATGATTCCCAGGTTCCACCTATTGCGCTTCCCACTTGTGCCGGTGTTGATAGGCTTGTACTGATATAAATACTTCCTATAGGGTACATTTTATCTAAAATAGTTGCTAAATCATTGCTGAATTTTGTACATGTTCCATCGATTGCCGCTTGAACATTAGTGGCTTTTAAGTTTGAGTTGTCAACATAAGATACATCAGCACTTTTTATTAATGTTTCTGCAATTACATTTGTCATCATTGAAAGTATTATTCCAATTATAATACTAAACAATACCTTTTTATCAAAGCTTATTTTCTCTGCTTTATTCATAAATATCACACTCCGATATTATTTCATTGTTAAGTAAAATATCAGTTTTGTCCTTATTTTCTAATAAAATAATACCATTGATATAGATAAAAAGTCAATAATTTTTGTTAGCTATTGTCTAACATTTTGTTAATTGTTACCTAACATACTTTTGTGAGGTAATTCTATACAATAATATTTAGAAGGTTCGAGGTGCTATATGGAGAAGAAAAAAGCAGTAAAATTTGACACAGACATTTATAATACCATTCGCAAAAATATTAAGAAATATCGAAAAATAAAGAATATAACTTCTGCCGAACTATCAGAAATGGTAAATTTATCACATGATTTTATTAGACAAATAGAGAGTGAAAAGGTAGCTTATAATTTTTCAGTTGATACTTTTTATAAAATATCAGTTGCTTTAGGTGTTTCACTGGATGAATTAATTCAAAAACAAGAAGATGACTGATTTTATTCTACAAAAAAACTAGCATTAGATTTAAATCCGCTAGTTTTATAATTGCTTTAAACTGATAACAATGGCTTATTATATTCAAGACGTAATTTATCAGCTATTGTTACTATAAATTCTGAATTTGTAGGTTTGGCTTTATCAATATCAACACTATGTCCAAAAATATCTTCCATTAACTGCCAATTACCACGATTCCAACTAACTTCAATCGCATGTCTAATTGCTCTTTCAACACGAGATACAGTAGTTTTATATCTTTTAGCTATTTCTGGGTAAAGCTCCTTTGTAATTCCACCAACAATTTCTGGATTTTGATACACAAGTGATATACCTTCTCTTATATATTGATACCCTTTAATATGTGATGGAACTCCTAACTCATGTAGTGTTTTTGTAATTGAAATTTGTAAGTTATTATGAAATAAGTCTATTGACTCGCCTCCATAAATTTCTTCTTCCATAACATTTGTTATTTTCTTTTCCAAATCAGATAATTCAAATGGTTTTAACATAAAATAATTTACACCCATTTCGGCAACTTTTCTAATGATTTCTTGTGTGTTATAAGACGTTAAAACGATTACTTTCTTATCTATTTTAGCTTCATTAAGATATTCTAAAATGCTTAGACCATCCTTACCAGGCATTATTAAGTCTAAAAGAATTAAATCAAATTCATTTTTCTTCTTTTCGATTAATCTTATACCTTCATTGCCATCATTTGCTTCCATAACTATAGAAATGTCAGCATTATCTTTAAAATACTCCTTAATCATCATTATTAAATTCTTGTTATCATCGATAACTAAAACTCTTGTCTTTCTCATAAGTCTCCTCTCTATCTAACTATCACGCAAGTATAATTATAAACTATTTTTCGATAATTTCATAGAGAAAAAAATGACAAGTTTTGTCGAAAGTGTCTAATATGTCAATTTTTCAAGAAAATTGGTTAAAAATGGGACTTTTAAACTTAATCCTCCTAGCAAATAACCATCAATTGATGAACATTTTTTTAATGTCGTAATGTTTTGATCTGTAACACTGCCTCCATAAAGTAATAAACTTTTAGGTAGAATATTTTTTATAATTTTTAAGACTTCTTCTACTTCGCTAGGTGTAGGTATTAATCCTGTTCCAATTGACCAAATAGGCTCATAAGCAATAACTATTTTGGCTTGTTCTGCTTCAGTTAAATCCTTAATTGCTTCAAAAAGTTCTGCTTCAATAATTGGTTTTACTTTGTTTTCTTGCCTTTGGCTTTGATTTTCACCTACACATAAAATAGGAATAATATTATTTTTTAAGAGTTGCTTGATTTTGCAGTTAATTTCGGCATTAGTTTCTTTTTGATATGATCTTCTTTCACTATGTCCAACAAGGCAATAGTTAACATTATATGACTTTAATTGAGATGCAGATACTTCACCTGTATAAGCACCATACTCAGTAGCACTTACATTTTGAGCACCTAATATAATATTATTTAAATCAAAGGTAGGTAGGTGAATAGTTGAAGGGCACAAAATTATTGTGTTATTTTTGTCTTCTAATGTTTCTAATGATTTTTTATAGTCTAAGAATTCATCTTTATTAAAATTACATTTATTATTTAAAACAATTAACATTAATTTCCTCCTTTGAATTTTTTAGCCAACTTTGAGATAAAACCAAATCGATTTTCACCTTTTTTAGTTTGAATAGCTCTTTTATAAACTTCTAATACTCTCTCAGAATAAAATTTAGAACTATATTGTTCAGATGCTATACGTGCTTGATTATTTAATTTATGTAAAAGTTTTTTATCTTTAAATAATTTTAATATACAATTAGCTAATTCCTCTTTAGTATTAAAAAATAAGCCATTTAATTCATCCGTTACCATACTATGAAAAGCTTCATCATTTATACAAACAGGAGTTATACTAGAAGCCATAGCTTCAATTACCGTTAATCCTTGTGTTTCCGTTAAAGAAGCAGTTACAAATACATTAGAAATTTGGTAGTAATAAGGCATTTCTTCCCATTTAGCTTTTCCAACAAATAAGCAATTATTCGCAATTTTTAAAGAGTTGGCGTACTGTTCATATTTTTCCTTATCTGGACCATCGCCTACTATTAGAAGCTTAATATTTTTATTTTTTTCGGTAAGCATTTTTTCTGTTTCAATTAAAAATTCAACATTTTTCTCTTCAGCCAATCGGCCAACAAAGATTATAATAAAGTCTTTCTTAGTAATTTTTAGATGCTTTCTTAAATTATTTAATTCTTTGTCGCTTGTATTTTCTTTAAAGAAACGTTCTACTTCAATCCCCGTTGGAATTATATTAATATTCTTTTTAAAATCATATTTTTCTTTAAATAATTTGTATGTCTTGGTAGTTGGGACAATTAATTCTGTAGCTGTTGTTTCACAATAAAATTTTGTAAAATATTCAATAAGCTTTTTACTTGATTTTTTAAAATAGCCTTTAGTAATATAGTGAATATAGTCTTCATACATTGTATGATAAGTATGAACTAAAGGAATGTTATATTGTTTAGCAATAATTCTAGCAAAAGTACCTATCGCAAATTCAGTTTGAGAATGTATTACATCTAGTTTCCAAGATCTTATTTTTTTGACAGCTTGAATGGGGTATACGCTAGTAAGTCTAGAATCATAAATACCTGTTTTAACACCAGGAATTTTTAAAACTTTTTCTTTTTCATCATATTCATATTTAAAACTTTCAAGATTTGCAGTTACAATGTATACCTCATGGCCTAATTTTTCAAGACCTTTTTTTAACATTAATTCACTAGTAACTAAGCCACTAATATATGGAGTATAAGTTTCTGAAAAAATTCCAATACGCATATTCTTTCCTTCTTTATGAATAGTTTTTTTCTTTAAGATAAATTAGGCACCCATTTACTTCTCCTATATTTTCATAATTATTCTGCTCTAACTGCTTTAGCGTTTTTAAATCTTCTTTTTCTAAAGAAATGAAAACTTCTTCCATGTTTAAAGTATTCAAAGCATAGTCTGTGACAGCAGATAGAAGGAATCTTTTTTTTAGGTTTTTACGAAGCGGAGAAAAAGAAATAGTACATTTTCTGATATCTCTTTGTCCTTCTAAAAAACAACAATCTTTGATGTAATTTCCATCTTTGATATAGATTCCTTGAATAACATCATTATGATTTTTTTGCTTTTTTTCATATTCTTCTTTGGACATCGTTTCTTTAATTGATTTTAAGTAAGAATAGATTTTAGCTTTAATATTATTGTCCTGTTCAAAATCTTCTAGTAATTTAAAATCTTCCTCTTTAAAAGGATTAACAATGCATAGTTTTTTGCTCAAAATTGTCGCCCCCTAATTATTTTATTGCTTCTATTCCTGGTAAAGTCTTCCCTTCTAAATATTCAAGTGTTGCGCCTCCTCCTGTTGAAGCATGATAAACTTTATCTTTTAATCCTGCATTAGAAGCAGCTGCAACTATGTCGCCACCGCCAAGAATAACCTTAATGTTATTAGTAACAAGATAATTTAGTAAGTCATTAGTACTTTGTTTATATTTATCAAATTCATAAACACCTAGTGGCCCATTCCAAACAGCAATTTTGGCGTCTTTCAAATAGCTTTCGAAAAGTTCCACAGTTTTTGGACCTATATCAAGTCCCATTTCAGTTTCTGCAATTTGAGTAATATCTTTTAGACGATAATCCTCATCGTTTGAATAAGTTTGGCTAACAGCAGTATCAATTGGTAAAATTATTTTGTCTCCATGTTCTTTTAACATTTTTTCACAAAAAGCTAAATTGTCCGCATCAAGTAATGATTTTCCTATTTCAATTCCTTGTGCTTTTAGGAATGTAAAAGCCATTCCGCCACCTATTAAAATTTTATCAGATTTTGTTACAAGATTTTCAATAACGCCAATTTTATCAGAAACCTTGGCACCACCTAAGATTACGATAAATGGATGTTCTGGATTATCTAACGAACTTAAAGCATTTAATTCCTTTTCAATTAAAAAACCAAAGGCAGATCTATTTTGCATGTTAGTGGCAATTCCTACGTTAGAAGCATGAGCTCTATGTATGGTTCCGAAAGCATCATTGATAAAAACATCACCAAGAGAAGCCCAATATTTACCAAGTTCTATGTCGTTAGAGCTTTCTTTTTTACCATTTAAATCTTCATATCTAGTATTCTGAACTAAAATAACATCACCATTTTGCATATTTTCAATAGCTTTTTCAAGATTTTGACCTCTTGTTTCAGCAATAAAAGTTACTTTCTTATTTAATAATTCACTTAACCTTGATGCAACAATTTGTAGATTATTCTTTTCTAAATCAGCTTCTTCTTTGATGCGTCCTAAATGAGAAAAAAGAATTACTTTAGCATTTTGTTCTAGACAATAAGAAATTGTTTTTAAAGCTTCTCTTATTCTAGTGTCATCAATAATTTTACCATCTTTTAACGGTACATTAAAATCGCATCTTATTAAAACCTTTTTATTTGCAACATCTAAATCAGTTATCTTTTTCATAATACCACCATCCTAATTAAATTATACCACGTTTTTTAGCTTTTTAAGGGAAAAAGAAAGAAATTTTGAAATAACTGTGTGGACTTGAACTCTTCAAGGGCAACTTTTATGGATAAAAAAATCTACACTTTTTATTTTGTGTAGATTTCCAAAATTTATTATTTTGTCATTAAATATTTGGCAGTTCTTATCATTTGGGCTGTATAACTCATTTCATTGTCATACCATGCAACGACTTTTACAAGTTGTGAATTATCAACATCAAGAACAGAAGTTGATAAGCCATCTACTAAGGCTCCGCAACGTCTACCAATAACATCACTAGAAACAATTGGATCTAGGGTGTACTTTAATGTTTCATTTTGATTTTGCTCTAAAGCAGAATTAAGTTCATCAACAGTTACTAATTTGTTTAACTCTAAAACTAAGTCAATTACGGAACCAGTTGGTACAGGAACACGCATTGCGACTCCTTCTAATTTGCCTTCAAGATTAGGACAAACCTTACCAATAGCTGATGCCGCACCAGTTGAAGCAGGAACAATATTAGCAGCGCAAGCTCTACCACGACGAGCTTTTATTCCTTTTTTATGTGCTATATCTAGTGTCGCTTGATCATTTGTATAAGCATGTACTGTTGTCATATAACCTTTCTTAATACCAAATGTTTTGTCAATAACATCAACTACTGGAGCAAGACAGTTAGTTGTACAGCTAGCAGCGGAAATTATTTTTTCATCACCTGTTAAAATATGATGATTTACATTATAAACAACCGTTTTTACATTACCTTTAGCTGGAGCAGATATAATTACTTTTTTAGCTCCTGCATTAATATGAGCCATAGCTTTTTCCTCTGAAGTGAATAAGCCAGTACATTCTAAAACAACATCAACATCTAAATCACCCCAAGGTAACATAGCTGGATCTTTTTCAGCATAAACTCTTATTTTTTTAGAACCTATTACTATTGAATCATCGGTATGTGAAATTTCATCAATACGATAATTACGATGATTAGTATCATATTTTAATAAATAAGCTAATTGCTCAGCATCTGTTAAATCGTTGATAGCAACTACATTAAAGTCAGGATCTTCTTCCATTAAACGAAAAGCAAGACGACCTATTCTTCCAAAACCATTTATGGCAACTTTTACCATTATTTAACCTCCTCTATTTATACTTACATTATATAGTCTTATTTTTTTTCTTTCAATATATACAAATTAAATTTAACACAATTTGGCAAGTTTTTTGTAAAGAAAATATCCACAGGATTTGTGGATAAAATTTTAAATAATTGAATCTTTTAGTTATTAAGGTGAGTATTCATGATGAAGTTGTTGGAGTGATGTTAACGTAAGCTGGCGATATATTTTTCAGATAGATTTGTGTACTTGGCTATTTTGGCTATATTCACTCCGTCCTTTAACATATTTTTGGCTAAGTTTTCTTTTTCTTGATGTATTCCTTCACTTCTTCCAATCTTTAAACCTTGATTCATTCCTCGGCTTATTCCTTGCTTAATAAAAGTATTTTTCCATAA
>CANQIM010000060.1 GCA_947624075.1 uncultured Bacilli bacterium
TCTTTTCAACTTAAAAATTTTAAAGATTGCTTTTTATGTGATTATAAATCTTTTGATAAGTAGCATTATCATAATGAAGTCCATCAGTAGAATCAAAACCAGTTGATTTTAAATAACTATTTGTATCTATATACTTTACTGAACTTGATAAATTAGATTTCATTTTACTATTAAAAGAATCTATTTCAGAATTTAGAGAATCATAACTGCTTTTTGTTGGTAATACTGAGACAAAATATACTTTAGCTCCTTTGCCAGTCCAATCCTTAGCTTTACCATTTATATAGGAAATATAGCTATCAGCTTTATATAAATCATTTACTCCCATCAATATTATTATAGAACTTCCATTGGAAATTGAATTTTCAATTTGAGGTATACCTGTTGATTTCATCCAGTCTAGGCCAATTGATTCTTTAGCACTCCAAACATCATTAGAGTTGACAGCACTCTTCATTCCTACAGTTCTTGAATCGCCAACAAAAATTAATTTATTAGAAGAGTTGGCTGTTTGAGAAGAAGTTTGGGATGAAGACGAAGACGAAGATGAGGATTGTTGAGATGAAGAAGTTGTATCATCCTTTTTTTCATCTCCTGTGTCATAATCATTAGGATTTCCTACTACATTTTGAGGATTTTCATTATTTGGTGGAATGTAATTGGAGTCACCAGTAGGTTTAGCACTTTCAGCATAATTCCAACAAGCCGCTATGGAAAAACTATCTTCAAGTAACTTCATGGTTACATTTACAATTATCGGTATAAAAAAGACCATTAATAAAGCAATTAGCCAATTTTTAAAAGCATTTTTTAATTTTTTGTTTTCTGGATTACTCATTAATTTTATAAGAATAAGTACAAGTCCAATAATAGCTAATATTGGTCCTGCTATTTGAATAATTGTAAGAGCTGTCTTAGCTATAGAAATTAAAGTGGCAATACCTCTATTACCACAAGTGCTAACTAGGTCTAATATCAAGGGGCATTCCTCCCTTCTTTTTCATAGTCTAAGTATTTTTGAAATACATAGAAATAGGTATTATCTACTAAAACCATTTCTTTATATTTACCAAATACATGAGCAATGCCTTTATAAGATACTATATTACCATATTCACAGGAAATAACAAAGGGATTTATAGAAAAATCTTTAGCTTTTTCTAAGGCCATGTATAAAATTTTTTTGTAATAGCCTTTTCCACGTTCACTAGGTCTTATATCTACTCCTATGTGACCATATACTTTACCATTTTTATAGTTAAGTGAATGCCTTATGTCAAAAATGCCAATTAAATAATCATCACTTTTGCGTAAAACTAGATAGCAAGTGCAGCCTACTTGATTTTTCTTTAAATTTTGTTCTAAGGCTAGATTAGTTATTTTTTTGTACCATTTGTAGAAATCACCTATTTGAATATAGCCCTTATTAAGAATTAAAGAACAATCGCCGGCTAAATAATTTTCGTTATTTATTTGATGTTCTTTAGCAAATTCATCTAAAATTTTTTTATCAAATATTTCTACGGTTCGACAATATAGTTCCATACAATCACTCTTTTACAATCCAAAAAGTAGACATATCACGTAAACCATTTTTTCCACCAGCAACTGGTGTATTGACTATTTTATTATTAATCACTAGTTCTGAAGATGATCCACCATCAAGATTGGCAGCATTATAGGCACCATATCTTTCCATGATATCAGTTAAATCAATCATGTCGGCACCAAGACTGGTTGCTAAACGACCATTGATAACTAAGAATAAAACTATGCCATCTTGTCTTTGACCAATTGCACTTCTTGGAGCAATGCCCCAGCCACCATTTCCTTTAATAAAGGATCTTTTGCCATTAACAATTAAGAAAGGACCAAATTCAATAGCGTCACGATATCCCATTTTTAAAGCTTCGTCTTTGCTCATTTTTCCTAAAACAAATTTATTATCAGCAGTAAAGCCAATAAAACCGCCACCCATATTAGCATCAATATAGTCACTTACAACTTTACCATCTTTAATAACTGTACCATGAGGTATGGCTCCATTAGAATTCCAATCTGGGTCATAAAAACCACCAGCATTCATCGCAATAATAGCATTTTCTCTTTTAGCGACAGTTAAAATATCTTCTCCTCTAGAATTCAAATAGGCCGTTGTAGCAATTTTTACTTTAGATGGGTCGTAGATAGCAACTAAAAAACCTTGATAACCTTCACCTTTAATATCAATTACTTTATATAATACATTATCTTCATGAACAAGTATTTCTTTTTCATATTCATTACGATAAATCGTTGTTGTATATTTTCGAAATTTTATCATATTAGGATCACTTATTTCGTTTACTTCCAAAATGCTATTATTAGCTAAAACCTTTTGAATAGTGACATCATCATAAAACCAAGTAGCTAAATACTGATGTGATAAAGTGGTCATAGCACTGGTAATCCAAAAATTTCTAAAACCATCCCAAGGACCATAGAAAAGAAATAAAAATGATGACGCAAAAAAGATTACTATTACACAGCTAATAGTAATAATTTTTCTTTTTAAAGACCACTTTTTTTTACTTCTTTTTTTCATGCTACTCCTCTTTACCCGAAAATTCTTTATCATCATTGTAATCAATAAATTTTTTACTAGTAGAATATTCCTTTAATACTACTTGACTATTAATTGACTTTTGATAATCGTTGAATTTTTTAATATTCTCATTATAAATATTTATATCACTTAAGAAATAGTTCACAACTTGTTCATAAATTACTTTATAGTTACTACATTTATTATTTACAGAACTATCAGGGTAATATACATCATTACATAACTTATCTAATTCTTTTACTTGCTTAGTTATTTCATCAACCATATTTTCGTAATTAGAAAGACGTGTTTTAACATTTTCATCATTTTGTTGCATTGTATCAAAAAATAAATTACTTAATACTTCTACATAAAGATTGTCTCTTACATTTTCAAATAGTGATGTATTGGTACTAAAGTCCTCAAACTGATCCGATACGACAACCATTCTTTTATTCGTTAACTCTTTATCTTCTCTTAAACCAATTAAAAAAGAAGAAAAGCCTCCAGCAATAATCATGACAAAACTTACTGCAAATAAAATGTATGAGATTTTTTTAGTTTCCATTAGTATCACCCTATCTAGCATTTTATCAAAAAAAGACTAAAAAGTACATATTTTTTGCAAAAGAAAAAGATAAATGTCAAAAACAAGTAGAATAAAGTTTTATAATTTTTTGTTTGTTGATTTTTATCTTTTATTTCATATTTAATCATTAGAATAGACTGTTATGCTGTTACAATTTGCATATGTTTCTGATAAGGCTGATTCTATTTTGGAAGTAGCACTACTGTTTACAGTAAATAAATCAGAGGCATATTTTGTTTCAACTTTGTCCTTACCTTCGCCGCCTTTTAAATCATCTACGGCACTCATATATATACCACGAAAGCCTTTGTCATCGATACTTTCCATTAATCTTACGTAGTAAACATCATCACCATAACTATTTTGTAGAACAACAAAAGAATAAGCTATATCATAATGGCCACCACTTGGTGCCTTTTTAAAATCAGAAGTATCAATATCTTTTAAGCTAATCGCAATACAACCACCTTCATTAGTTGGTTTTTTAAATCCAGGAAACTTTTTTCCTCTGATACCATACTCAACCTGGGCAACAAACTTTTTAGCATCTTCAACATATTGTGCCTGTCTGTTTGTTTCAACTACCCTTAGTACTGAAGAAACAGCTACTGTCATTAATATAGATAATATTACTAAACTAGCAAGTAATTCAACTAAAGTAAAACCTCTTTTATTCATAGTTAGTCTCCTTTTTATAAATATATTTATTCTTTTTGGCTTTTAAAAATAAATAGCTTACTAAATAGATAGTTCAAAATAATTACTAAAATATTAGAAATAACTTTTGAAAGCATTTCATTAGCAGTAAATATTTGAATCATTACATACATAAAAGCCATGTCAAAAATGAGTGATAATACTCTAAAGAAAAAGAATGAAATGACTTCTTTGACATTTTCTCTGACCTTTTTATTTTTACTTTCAAATACAAATAATTTGTTTGTAATAAAAGCAAATAAAACCGATAATATCCATGCTATAACATTACTTGTATATATTTTTATATTTAGCTTTCTTAAAATATAGAAAGATATTATATTAATTAGAGTGGTTAGGCCTCCAAAAACTAAGTAAAGTAGTACTTCACGATATTTGTTGTACCAAGAAATGTGATTTTCTTCTTCTATATAGTCACTAATTAATTTAATCATATTATCAGTATTACTTGTAAATTTTTTAGGCTTAAAACTTTTGCTTTTTTCAATTAATTTTCCTAAACTGTTGAAATCTCTTAATTCTAAAATATAACCTTTATTAGAAAATTCCTTGATTATTTGCTTTTGATGATCATTGGTATGCTCTTTATATTTTGCTAACCTAGCAGCAGCAATTATCTTTTTATTTTTCTTTATGCCAGATAAAATAGAGCCAGCTCCTCCATGGGTTATTAGCAAGTCACATTGATCGATTAACTTGTCAAATTCATCTTCTGATACCAAATCAAGTATTTCCATATTTGGTGATGAATACTTAGTAAGACCTGCTTGAACTATAACTTTATCTTTTATGTTGCCTTTTTCTATTTCCCTATCAATTGCTTCAAGTAGACGGGTAAAGCTTTTGTCTTGTGTACCTAGTGTAACGAAAATCATTAGAAAATCCAACCTCCATAAGTAGCTTTAGGATAAATATCTTTCATACTTTCCCATTGAACTATGAATTTATCTGCTATAGGGTACAAAAGCCTACCAGTAATTGTTTTACTCGTCATATTAGCAAACGTTTCTATATAAATTATTTTACTACCAAAAAATTTACCAAGGCAACAAATTGGTCCAGCTGTATGGACACCAGTAGTTACAATGTAATCAGGATGAATTTTCAAATATAAATAAAGACTCTTAAAGCAGTTATATAGTAATTTAAAAGGGTATGTTAGCGGATGATCTTTAGTGCCATATGTTAGATAATAAACTTTATTTTTATACAAATCTTTTAAATACATGTTAGACTTTGTTTTTTCTGTTATTAAATTGAAATCATAATTATTAAACATCTTTTTCAACTGCATTAATTCATTTAAATGGCCACCAGTTGATGCCACAAATAAAACATTTCTCTTACTCATTAATATCACTCTTTTCTAATAAGTCGAACCATTCTTTGCCGACCTTGTCGCTAGTATACTTTTGAGATGTTTGAAAAGCCTCTTTACCTACTCTTATTCTTTCTTCCTTTTTATTGATTAAATCTTCTATCTTTTTAATATAAGCTTGGTAATTACGATTTTTTATTAAATAGCCATCTTTACCACTACTTATTAATTCACAAGCTCCTTCTGCTGAATCAAAAGCAATACAAGGTAAACCATGAGACATAGCTTCAATTAAAACTATACCAAAAGATTCCGTATATGAAGTCATTAAGTAAATGGAAGATTTATCAAGTAATTCATCAATGTAATCTCTATCTTTGAAACCATGAAGTGTTACTTGATTTTGTAAGTGATGGTTTTTGATATATTCTTCTAGATTTTCCCTCTCAGCGCCATCGCCTACTATATCCAAATGCCAATCTGGGTAATCCTTTACTAGTAAATTAAATATTTTTAACAAATCCATTTGTCCTTTTTCCTTAGAAAGTCTACCAACAGTTACTAATCGTTTTTCATTCAATTTAGATATTTTAGATGGTATTTTATCTAAAACATTAGGAATAAAAGTGCATTTACAATTAGTATCTTTTAATTTGTTACTGTAAAAATTATATAAATTATTTGATACAAGAACAAAATAATCTAATCTTCTAGCACTTTTAATTACATCAATAGCATATTTCATATTATCATGATAGTGATTATGTTCCCAGCCAATTTTTACAGCGGACTTAGGGCCATATTCCCCTAATAAGTCATTAAGAAAAGTTCTTGTAGAAATTATAATATTAGCATCAGTTCTTTTTAAATATTTTTTCATAACTATTGATCTATTAAAATAAGTAAAGAAACTAGAAAAAGTATCTTTAAAGAAACTAATAAATCGTAATTTTTTAAAATAATCTTCCCATAATTTTGAGAATAATTTTTTAAATTGCTTTTTAGAAAGCAGAACTTTATAATTTTCAACTCTTTTGGCAATATCATTTTTTATTAAGTATTTAACTTTTACTCTTTTATCTAATTCAAATGCTTCTTTTTTTTGAAGTTTATAAATACAGGCGATTTCTACTTGATATTTTTCTACTAAAATATTGGCTAGAGCTACAATAGATTTTTCAATTCCACCATAGCCTAAATGTAAAGATAATATAGATACTTTTTTCACGATATCACCTAAATTAATTTTATCAAATTTGAAAATTAAAGTCTAGTACTTGAAAAAAAGAAAAAGAGCATGAATAAGCTTCATAACTCTCAGTTTAAAATACTTTGTAATTTATCTTCGATTTTTTGGTGCATTTTCTCTAGATTCACTTGTTAATAGTTCTCTTTCTCTTTTTAAATATTCGATTAGTTCATCATTTGATTTTTTATGATCTTCATCTTGTATTTCGATATAATCATCATCTTCTATTTCATGATAGTCTCTTTCGAATTCTTCATCTGTAATAGGTTCTTTTGATGGACTATATTTTTTTTGCATTTCGTCCATTGATAAAAAATCTTCCATGGCTGCTTTAAATAAATCTTTATTTTCTCTTGTCATAATTTTAATCACCTCTTTTTACAGCACAAATTTGCATCCTCAATGATATTTTATCATTTCTATATTTTACTGTCAAATAGAAAAAGAAACATACGTTTCTTGGATTTACTGAGTTACTGGTGGAACTGGTGCTACCGAAGTATCCATAGGTGCTGGTTGACTAACTACTCCTGGAACAGTTCCTACTTGTTGTTCATATGCTTGAGGTTGAACTACGGGGATTGGCTGAGTATTTTGCATTGGATCAGCACCACCATATATTTGATGATTGCCATCATTAACATTTATATTAGAAACTACTGGACTGGCTCCTCCATAAATTACAGGTTGAGGTTCAGCTGTTGGCATCACTGGTGCTACTTCTGACATAGCAGGTTG
>CANQIM010000061.1 GCA_947624075.1 uncultured Bacilli bacterium
ATCACTGTATGAAAAAGTTGGTTGACTATTAGAAACACCATAATTGTTATTAAAGAAAGTTAAATAAAATTCTCCATCTTCACCCTCACTATAGCGTACACTATGTTGACCAGCAGGAATTTTAAAATCACCTACTTGCTCTAAAACTAAATCAGCATAGTCTGTATCTTTCCAAAATGCATCATTGGAAATTATATATTCTATTTTAGGTTCTGTTAAAATATTAGAAACCTTTATTATCGAAGAAGTTTCACGACTGCTTACAAAGACATCACCATCTACAAATTCTATAGAATTTAAATGTAACCAATCTAGACCATCTTCGCCTTCATCCCTTTGACTTTTTGTATCAAGCTCGCAAGTTTTCACATAATCTTGAAAATAATCTTCAAAATCTATTAGTTCAGTAACTTCTTTAGTTTGACGATTAATTTTAATAATACAATCTTCCTCTGTTTTCTTTTTCTTGTTGTTGGCAAGGACTAAAATATTACCATCATTATCAAAAACATAATCATGATGAAGCTGATAATTACCTGTTCGATAAATATTTGTTACTTCACCCAAATTATTTATTTCAGCAATTTTTGTTTGGGAAATACTAAAATACATCTTGTCATCATCAAATAAAATAGAATGGGCACGGTATCCAATAATATCTATCTCACTACGAATAATACCATTATTATCATATAAAGCAAGATAATCCTTATCATCGGAATCATTACCAAGCATGGCATAAAGACCATCACTTAATTCTTCAGTACTACTTCCCTCTTCTACTTGTAACTGTTCTTCAGCAAGAATTTTAATTTTGCTTAAATCAATATCAAAATCATAACTTAATGTTTTAGTAGAGGTAGTAACTTTAATATTTATAACATTTCTACCATTAGGAATTAATCCAATTAATTGATAGGCACTTTTGTCATTTTTATTTACTAATTTTTTGGAATAATCATCAATGTTAGTATTTGAAGATTTTACTATATATTCTAAATCTTTAAAGTCGTTGGCATCCTTGAAATAAACATTTAGACTTAATTTGTTTGTTCCATAAGGATTATAAATAACGACATAATCTTTTTCATTTTCTTTTAAAAGAGAATTTATTTTTTCACTTACAACTTGTTGATATTTTAAATTATAAATAGAAATATATTTGTTTTTGGAAATTGAATATATTTCATCACCTAGTGATTTATCAATTTTTAAAGAAACATTTTTACGAAGCCAGGAAATATTATTTAAATTATCTTCAGCAATTTTTTTATTTATAAATAAAATAGATATTCCTAAAAGAACGATGATAAGTATTAATAAGATTCCTATTAAAATTTTTTTTATGGGAAATTTTGCCATCTAAATTTCTCCTTTCATTTGTCTATAAGTAAACCATAACAGATATATGTGTATTTTTTGTGAAAAAAATAAAAAAAGAGTTTTAAAACTTAGTTGGAAATTTTACATGAAATTAAATGTGTATAGTTTTTCTTTTATATATGTTCTGATACTCTTTTTATGCAAAACTTACATCTATCATAGCAATTTCTGCTATCGTGCCAACACGCATATTTGGTCCATATAGTCCTACGCCACTTGTTACAATACTATGAAGATTATCTATTTTTTGGTAGCCATAAGGATTTTCCCATAAAAGTCGACAGAGAATTGTACCAGGAAAGACTTGACCGTTATGGGTATGTCCTGATAAATCTAGATCAATTTTAGCAGATGCTAACTCATGAAGTTCTCGTGGTTCATGATCTATTAAAATTATAGGCTTTTCTTTATCTAAATTGGCCGTTATTTCTTGTGGCGTTTTTCTTTTGGTAATTCCACGACCAAGGCGCATGTAATCAGGGCGTCCATAAATATAAATCTCATCTTCTAACATGATATATTCATCACGTAGCAATTCAATATTTGAATCAACAAGCATTTTGTCCATACGCAAATCACTCATTTTTTTCTTTGTATAATTAAAAGTAAATCCTGCTAAAGTTTTTTCATCAATATCATGATTTCCATAAACAGCATAAATACCATATTTTGATTTTATTTGACGAAAAGCATTAACAATTTTATTAGGATTATCAATCGCTTCATAATCATTATCAAAAATATCTCCAGCAATGATAACAAGATCAGGATTTTCTCTATTCATTTTAGTAACCATTTTTTCTATTTGTCTATAGCCTACATTATAGCCAATATGTAAATCAGCTATTAAAGCAATTTTCAAATTAGAAAAGTTAGAAACTTTTTTGTTGATATTAATTTTATAATTAGTTATGCGAATATTTCTAGCATTTAAAGTTCCATAGATACTGACAAAAGCTATTAAGAAAATACTAATTAAGCCACTAATTTTATAGAATTTAGTAGTATTTCTTTTTTTTAAAGGTATATTTTTTACTTTAAAGTAAATTAATTTTAGATAATAATTTATAACAAAAATAATAACTGTATAAAGTAAAATACCTAGCCAAAAATTTCCCATACCACTGATTAAATATTTAACACTCCCATTTGGCAATAAGAAACCTATTAAAATAGCACATGAAAAAAAAGCATATATTAGTAATAAAAGAGCTACTACTTGCTTTTTTTTAAAAACTTTATAACAAGCACCTAACCAAATAAACAAACGCCATATTAAGTAGATATGTAGAGCTACGTATAATGGTGATAATATGACTGCAATCATTTTTATAACCTCCGATATTCTAATGTTTGATATAAATAAGCATAATCGGTTATACCCTTTCCTTCATTTGGATTATTATGTGAATAACATTGATCGATTATGAAAATAGTTAATAAGATAGTGCAAAGACAAACTGCCAATTTTTTATTCATTTTGCGCAATATATTATCAAGTAAAGGTGCTAATACATAGACGATTGCTAGTCCACCTAGTCCAAATATTAATAGACCTTCGGCACAAATACGTCCATGTAAATTTAAGAAGTAGCCACTATAATCCCACCATTTTTCTCCATTATGAGTAAGTTCTAGATAAAGAGCGGTAAAATATTCAACACAGCCACATAAACAGATTGTCGCAATAAATTCTTTTAAAGGTGTTTTGCGAAATTTCTTTAAAATAATTAAAATGAGAATGCCACCTGAACCATAAATTGGAAGCCATGGACCATGTAATGCTCCACGATTGACAAAGACTCCGTCACTAATTAAGTGAAGACTTACTTCCCAAAGCCAACCAATAAATGAAATTATAAAAAATAATAAGATAAGCGATGTTACAGAATAATTTCTTAAATAGTTGATATTTTCAATTATTCTTTTTTTAGATTTTTCTTGAATTTTAAACATTCTATTAGGGTAACTTTTTCCATTAATGACATCTTGATAATAATTAATACGACTTTTACGAAGTTCTTCTTTTTCGTAATTTTCCTCTTCTTGCTTGCTATAAAGAGTAATTCCAAAATTGTTTACTAAGAAAGCTTTATAGCCACTTTCTCTAACAATAGGGTCTTTTGGAGCAGCTTTTTTCAAATTAACAATGTCTGAGTATGTTTTTTCAAGCAATTTTTTGTCAGCTTTTTCATAAAGATACTCATCATTTAAATATTCATAATTAGGAATTTTATTTTCTATCGCAAGTAGTCTTAATTGATTGTAGTATTCACTGAAAAAAGAAACTTTGTAAGGATTAGAATATAGCACTTTAGTCATACCAAAAGTTGCGATACCAAGTAGTTCCCAACCAATGAAAGAAAGATCCATTTTGAAGCATTCAAATTTATGATTATTCATCATACTTCTAGATAAGTTTATAGCGTCTTTAGCCTTTATATCAGGATTTTCAGCAACAATGTAGGGAACTAAAAAATAAGAATATCTTTTGATAAATCCTCCTATAATAGTTAGGTTCCAAAAAAACTGATAAATGTATTTTAAAAACATGGTAAAAGAAGCCTTGGTCCATTTCTTTATATTTAAAAGAAAAAGAAATCTTTGTTTTGACACTTTAGAATAAACGCGTCCCTCGAGAAATATTCGTCTAGAAATAACTTGATATACGTTAGTTGTGTAAAACCAAATTATAAAAGTTAAGAATAAACTCAAAAGAATCAGAATGACTATAGCTATGTGAGTCGATTTCGTTATTGATATTATTGCTTGAATAATAGTAATGTATATTGAACCAGTGGAAATAGAATTTATAAGTGTCGCTAAAACACCTCTTGTATGACCAAAGACTTTGTTATCAACCTTTTTTATTATTTCAGTCTTCTTTTCTTCCACTAGTTTTTCAGCATCAGTTAAATCATCACGCTCAAAGTCCTCTATTAACAATTTTTCTTCACTTGAAACTTGATTTCTAATTCTAGTTATAGAAAGAGAATCAGTAAATTCAGCACCGATAAATGAGGCCATTAAACATACTATTACAAAAAATAAGTAGTGTTTTTGAAAAACTTTACGAGCTTTTTTCTTTAATTCTTTTCTTTTTTTCATACTTACTCCTAATTATTAAAACTAAATTCTAATCTTTTATAATATTCTAATTATATTATATAATATTTTGAATTGTCTGCCAATATGTTAGATATCAATTAATTAGTTATTTAATGTTTTAATTTGTTATGTTTTAGACAAAATGATTATCGAAAACTATAATTAATTATGTTAAGTTTGTTACATTGCTTTTACTAATTTTCTTGAAAATTCAGTTTTTTATAAAATTTTTTTTGATAAAGAAAAAACAGTTCTAAATTGAACCATTTTTTTACTTTTGATAGTGTTTATTATTAATCTTTTTCCTTACCAAATAGTTCTAATAGTCTTACAAATAAGTTAATAAAATCTAAGTAAAGATTAAAAGCACCAAATATAGCTAGTTTATCTTCATCTAATTCATTTGCTAAAAGTTTTACTGTATGAATATCGTAAGCGATGTACATAGCAAAGATTAGAGCACTAATTGCAGTAACTATTGTATAAAAGGCTGAACTTTTAAAGATAAAAAAGTTTAATATAGAGCCAACAAATGTTACCAATAGGGAAACTAATAAAATTACGCCCATCTTAGATAAATCCTTATTAGTATTTTTACCATATAAAGCTAAAACAGCAAATATTAAAGAGGTAATTACAAAGATTGACATAAGAGAAAACATCTCATAAGTTAAAAACAAAACTGAAAAAGTTATTCCTGTTGTTATACAAAATATCAAGTAGCATATTATAGCTGTTATCTTTTGCATTTTTTTAATTCTTAAGCCCATTATAAAAGCAATTACTAATTCGATAACAATTATTGGTATAGTTCCAAAACTAAGAAGACGTGATGTAAATGCTGGAACTAAAGATAGACCATAACCACTAGCGAAAGTAATTAATAATCCTACAAATAGCCATTTAAACATTTTAGGGTAAACTTTTATTAATTCATCATTCATTTCAAATTGCTCCTCTCATAATAAAGTCAAGTATTTGCTATACAAAACTTTATGAATTTGTTAATATTTTATGTTAGTTTTTTTGTTATGTTTTTTAAATTTATGAGTATATCATATCATTTATTATTAAAATTTACAAGTTATAGTAATTTTTCAAAATATTTGACAAAAAGCACGAATAAAAAAGCAAACTTATTTTTTTATAGAATTTACTCTTATATAGAATCATTTATTTATAGCTTTTTTGCAAATATTTTTGCAATGGTTTCGTTAGTTCATCTTGATAAAAAATTTCTAATTCGTGTAGTGGTCTAGTCATACTAACATATAAGTTTTTCATATCTGTTGTATCATTAGACTGATATTTTTCTTCTGATGCATCTGTAACAATAACCGCATCAAACTCCAATCCTTTTGCTAAAGCACTAGAAACAGAACAAACTCCACCATGATATGATTGATTATCAAATGTAATTTCTTCTATTTCTTTTCCTAATTTGCTAAATTCCTCTTTTATTTTATGTGCTTCTTTTTCATCTCTACTAATCAAAGCTATCGAATCATATTGTTTACCTTCCAATTGCAGTACATGATTTAGCAGTTGTTTATAATAGTCTTTAACAATTTTGATAAATCTTACATCTTCTCCATGTCTTATAACTGGTTCTGCTGTTGTTAATCCAATTTGATTTAGTGCCTCATTAGCAGAATTCATAATTTCAATCGTAGTTCGATAACTTTTACGTAAGTATTCCAAACTACAATCTCCATCAAATCCTTGATTTATTACATCTTCCCAGTTATCAATACTTCTGTAATCATAAATCGACTGTGCTAAATCTCCGAATACACTAAAACTACTAGAAGCTAATATTTGCTTCAATGCATAAAAATTAAATTCTCCATAGTCTTGGGCTTCATCAATCACTGTATGGCGATACTTTTTAAATTCTTTAGATTCTTTTACTTTGTATCCTAAATATAATAATCCTGCCAAATCTTCAATAGCATAAGTATTCTTTTTCTTTGACTGATTTTTTTTCATTTCGTCAGCAATTTCCAAATTTACATAGGAATCAATGTTTTTTAAGAAATCATTATATAAGGTAGTAATTTTTTTATTCCTAAAATTAAGATATTTTCTTAAACTAGCACTACAGCCACTTCCCATTAACTCTTTCTTAAGTGCTTCATAATTTTTTAATAATGTACTCTTTTCTTTTTGTGTAGATGCCTGATTTACCATTGTATTATATTGTGTCATAAAGGAACTTAATAACTTTTCGTGTTGATCTTTTAAATAAGAAGAAACAAGTAAAATTAAACGATCCATTTTAGCCTCTAAATTACGATAATAGGTATTATCAATTTCACTATAAATTTGTTGAATCACTTCTTTTGGTAGAATCTTGAATCCTTTTACATCAAAATCTTTGTTTGGTAAAACCTGCTTTTTATCTAAATCAGTAACATAAGAATCTATACTTTTTTTATAATCCATTGACAACTTGAATCTATTAAGGTTAAAATTTTTCCCCATTCGACCATAATCTTCTATCACAAATTCTTCATTCAAAAAGTTTTTGACGAATTCTTCATAGGTCCATTGAGGAACATCAGATACATCTAAATCAGGTAATACTGCTGAAATATAATTTATAAAAAACTTATTTGGGCCAATAACTAAATATTGATCAGATTTTATTTTATCACGATAATTGTAAGCCAAATATGCAATTCT
>CANQIM010000062.1 GCA_947624075.1 uncultured Bacilli bacterium
AAATTAGTATTCACTTTTTCTTTACTTTCTTTTTCTAACTTTCGTATCTCATAATTTTTACTGTCGGATAATAATAATTTAAAATACTTATATAATTGCAATTATTCTTTGCTAACTCATTTGCCCCATATATACTTAGTCCTAAGGAATTACCCCATCCTTTAGTTATTGTTTTCAAACCCTTATTGTTAAAAAGAAAAGTTACTTCTAAAGATTTTAAGTCTAATTTCTCCGCAAGCTCTTCTCCTGCAAATACTTTATTATTTATTTTTACTTTCTTTATAAATTTCTTATTTTCTAATTCCAGCACATCAAATCTTACATTTCCATTGAAATAAATTCCTAATAAACTAGATAACTCTTCATATTTAAATTCTTTACTCTCGATATAATATGGCGCCGATACATCCCATAAACTATTTACTCTTTTTAAATAAGGATAACCTTCATTACTACAAGTCATTCCGTCATTACAATAATGAACAAACGGCAAAATATAATTCTTGTTATAAACCAAAAAGTTTAGTTCAGTTTCTTTAACAGTCTCTTCTAAAAATTTATAAACATCATCATATTCTTTATCCCAAATCAATCTAAAATTATCGATTGATGAGTAATTAGCAAAATAACTATTAGCATCAATGAAATGCTTTTCTTCCATCATTTTATAGGCATAAGTTCTAAATAAAACAGCTAAAGCTTTAAATACTTCTTTTTCAATAGCTAAAAAGTAAAATCCTCCTAAAATACCTAGTAAATATTCTTTCAAAGTAATTTCTATAAAAGAATTATCTTCTAATTTAAGTGTTACTAAAAAAGCTTCATCTAAATAATTTCTATTACTTTTTTTCTCTATTATATTAGGAGCATTACTTATATCTAACGTTCTAACAATTATACCATCTACAATTAAAAAGACTTTTCTTCCCATAAAATTAATATTATTATTCCTAATAAAATTTTTTGTCCTTCTACTTAATTCTTCATTACTAGCATTTCTTCCCAATTCTTTAGAATATTCTTCTTTCATATTCAAGTATAAGTACAAAATATCTTCTTTTCCATTATTTCTTATTTCATATCGATAAAACATTATTACATCACCTAATAATAGTATTAGGAAATAATGTTTTTCTATACAAAAAAAGAATTAAAACTCAAAATATTTTAATTCTTGCTTCTCACTACAATCAAGTCCTGTTATATAACTTTTATTAGTATATAAAGTCTTTAAATCTATTTCTTTCCCATTTATATAATCAAAGCTAGCACAAACTAATACTTTTGCTTGCTTTAAAGCTTTCAAATATAAATCAATAAATGATTCTGTACTTGTCATATCATATACAACTGGATTTCTCCATTCTCTATGATTACTATTTAAAAAATTATGTTTATCTTCCAAAGGATAATGATAACTTACTGCTTCAAAACGATAAGTCCTTTGTGTTGTAAAAGTATCTACGAATTTATAAATATTTTTCTTTATACCATACTTATCTTTTCTAAATATCACTAGCGCATTTCTCATCTGCTTTAAAGACTTATAATAAATCTTACTCATATTTTCTACCTTATAGGTCTTATAAAAAACATAATCTATAGTTCTATTTAATCTACTTGAAAATTTTTCTAAAGAAAAACAAAACTTACCTAAAGGGAATACATAAGGATTACTTTTATCTCTTCTTCTAACCATATCATTGTCTATAAAAGCTTCCATAAATCCATGAATATTGTTGTACTTATAAGTACTTGGTTTATCTCTATCAAATTGCCCTGTTTTATAAACAACATATGGATGTATAGTTGAATCTAATACATAATGACAGATAAATCCTACTAAAAAAGAACTAACATCTTTATCTTTACTTAAATTTTTTTCCTTTATATATTCTATTAAATTTAAAAAGAATTCTTGAGTTTTATGTGAATGAAAATAATTATCAAATTTTCTAATCTTTTTTCCAGGTAATATTGAAAATAAATTATAAAACATTAGTGAATCTGTACTTTGACCAAACATCTTAATTCTTTTTAAATCCAAATTATCTTTAATATCATTAGGTAATATATCATATATATCTTTAGCAAAGTATGCATGAGTAATTGTAGCTGGCATAATATCCCCCATTTCTTACTAATAATGCCTCTATTAAGATTATATCACATAAATTCACTAAATTTTCATATTTTTTCTGTAAATATTATGTTATAATTTATTGTAGGTGAGAATATGATAGAGAAAAACTTCAAGAATTTAAATGAACAAATAGAAATATTTAGACAAAAAGGTATGACTATCAATGATGAAAATTATGTTAAAGAAGTCCTTTTACGAGAAAATTATTTCTTTTTAAATGGTTATAGACATCTTTTTATGAAATCAACTGAAGATAAAAAATTCTTAGAAGGAACAACTTTTGAAGAAATGTATAGTTTATTCTTATTTGACCGTTCATTTAGAAATATATTATTTAAATATCTTTTAGTAATTGAAAATAACTTGAAGTCTATTACTTCCTATCAGTTATCTAAAAAATATGGTTATAAGGAAAGTGATTATTTACGAGCAAAAAACTTTACAAGAAAACCTGAAAAACAGGCTCAACTTAATGATTTACTTAAGAAAATGAAAAGACAAATAAGAGTAAATGGTTCTCAACATTCTGCTACTTTGCATTATGTCTCTAACTATGGCTATATACCTTTATGGATTTTAGTTAAAGTGCTGTCTTTTGGTATAGTAAGTGAAATGTATTCTATCTTAAAGGCTGAAGATCAAAGGGATATTGCCGAAATTTATGGAATTGAACCAGAAATTCTTATGATTTATCTACCTATTCTTGCTAACTACCGTAATTTATGTGCCCACGAAGATATTTTATATGAAAATAAAACCCAAAAATATATAAATGATACTGTTTTTCATAGTTTATTAAAAATACCTAAGGAAAATGATGAATATATTTATGGTAAGAATGATGTTTTTGCTTTAATAATTATTTTAAAGCAAATGCTTAATAAGGAAGATTTCAAAAATATGTCTATTGAAATGGATAATTGTATTGAAACTTTAAATTATAATTTGAAAACTATTGGTATTGATAAGGTACTAAATAGAATGGGTTTCCCACTTAATTGGGAAGAAATAAGAACAATTGAAAGGAGCAAAATTGATGGCTAAAAATAAAAAAGATTTGAAGGGTTTAAAATTATTTTTCTTAATGACTTTTTCATTTGTTATAGGTGGAGTAGTAATGTTTGCACTTCTAAAGTGGACACCTTTAATTAATGATGTTTTAGGAAGTAGTAGTAATAATACTGTTATAACTAAAAATAAAACTCAAGTCTATGAAAAGACTTCCCTAAAAGCTGCTATTGATAAAATATATGATGCTGTAGTGGTTATAAGTGTTTATGAAAATGATAAATTACAATCTACAGGTAGTGGTTTTGTTTATAAAGTTGATAATAAGTATGGATATATATTAACTAATGAGCATGTAGTTGAAGATAGTAAAGATATTAAAGTTACTATGTCTAATGATGAAGAAACAGAAGCTGAGAAATTAGGTGGTGATGAGTACCTAGATTTAGCTGTTTTAAGAATTTCCAAAGATAAGGTAAAAATGGTTGCTAATATAGGTAGTAGTGAAGAAGTAAATTTAGGTGATTCTATCTTTACTGTTGGAGCCCCTATGGGTTATGACTATCGTGGTAGTGTGACTTCTGGTGTTTTATCTGGAAAAGATCGTATGATTTCTGTAAGTGTGGGAAATTCATCTAATGATGATTGGATAATGCGTGTTTTACAAATTGATGCTGCTTTAAACCCAGGAAATAGTGGTGGTCCACTTCTAAATGTTAATGGTGAAGTAATTGGTGTTTGCTCAATGAAATTAGTTGATTCTCAAATTGAAGGAATGGGCTTTGCTATACCAATAGAATATGCTATGAATCATGTTGATTCTTTAGAAAATGGTAAGAAAATTGAATGGCCTGTTTTAGGTATTAGCATGTTAAATACAACTGATACGATGAATTTATATAGAAACCAAATTATGATAGATGATGACATTACAGAAGGCGTAGTTATTGTAAAATGTGAAGATGATTCATCAGCTGCTAAGTCTGACTTGAAAAAGGGCGATGTTATAATTAAAATAGATAATGCTAAAGTAAAAAATATTGCTTATTTAAGATATGAGCTATATCAACATCAAGCAGGAGATACCATTGAAATAACTTATATAAGAGATGGTAAGGAACATACAACAAAAGTAACTCTAGGAAAAAGTTCTTAAGTTTGAGAACTTTTTTTTGCGTAAATTATTAAAAAGTGCTATAATATAAGCCTTGGAAAAGGGATGTGATATTATGCTAAAAATATATAAAACAACACCAGTTGAAAAGAAAATAAAAAAATGTAAAAAAATAACAACTGATTGTTGGATTGATTTAACATCTCCAACTAAAGATGAAATAGAAAAAGTTATTTCTAAAACACTAATAGATGAAGATTTAATATTGAAAATGCTTGATGATGAAGAACTTCCTCGTATTGAACAAAGTGCTAATGCTACTTTAGTTGTTATTGATACGCCTTATTTAAAAGAAGAAGACGACCATAAATATAAAACTTACCCTTTAGGAATAATTATTACTAAAAATAATTATGTAGTTACAGTTTCTCCTAAAAAAACTAATGTCCTTGATGCTTTTAAACAAGGCAAAATAAAAGATTTTCGTACGGCCAAAAAAACGAGATTTTTAATTCAAATATTAATAAATACATCGAGCTATTACTTAAGAGCTTTAAAAAATGTAAATAAAGATATTTCTGAAAAGGAAAAAGTATTAAAGAAATCTACTGAAAATAAAGATTTAATAGATTTACTTGAAATAGAAAAAACTCTTGTTTATTTCATTACTTCATTAAAAGCTAACGACTTAGTATTAGAAAAATTATCAAAAGGAATTATTTTGCCTTTATATGATAATGATGCCGATTTATTAGAAGATGCTATTATTGAAAATAAACAAGCTTTTGAAATGAGTACTATCTATAAAGATATTTTATCATCTATAACTGATACATATGCCACTATTGTTTCAAATAATTTGAACAATATTATGAAGTTTTTAGCCGGCGCTACTATCGTTTTATCAATACCTACAATGATTTCATCATTTCTTGGTATGAATGTTCCTTTAGGTTCAATAAGTTCCAATAATCAAGCTATTTTAGTTATATCTGTTACATCATTTGTCATATCTTTAATAATTGCATTAATTCTAAAAAAGAAAAATATGTTATAATAGATTAGAACAAAATAAAAGAAAGTGGTGCACATGATAGAAGATTATAAAAAATTAGATGAAGAATATTATGATTGTATAAAAGATTTAGTAGAAAATGTCAAAGTATTAAAAATGGATGAATTTATACAGCATGGAAATACCTCTTGCTTAAAGCATTGCTTAGCTGTTTCTTATAAAAGTTATAGATTTGCTAAAACATTTAATTTAGATTATAAAGCAGTAGCAAGAGCTGCATTATTACATGACTTTTTTCTTTATGATTGGCATCATAATAAAAAAAAGAAACATTTATTTCAAAAACATGGCTATATTCATCCCAAAATTGCCTTAGAAAATGCTATTAAATATTTTGATTTAACACCTAAAGAACAAGATATAATTCTAAAACATATGTGGCCTTTAACTTTAAGAAGTATTCCTAAATATAAAGAGTCAATGTTAGTTTGTTTTGTTGATAAATATATCTCATCGAAAGAGACATTAAAGTATCATATTCTTGCTAAATAAAATATGAAAAACTGTTATTTTATAAAAAATACTTAAGTAGCAATATAATTGCCACAATAAGCTTAGTTACATTTTTTGAAAACTTAACTAAAAAGTATTGCTAATACTTAAATTTTTGTTAAAATAGTAACTAATTAAGTTTATGGGAGGATATATAATGAAAAAAGAAGAAATTTCACTAAAAAACACGAAGCAAGAAATTTTAGATGCTTTGAATGAAGCTTTATTAAGAGAAAAAAATGCTGCTAAGATGAAATCTAATCCGATAGAAGAGGAAAAAGCAAGAAAGATAGAATCAGCAGTAACTGAAACCAAAAAAAATGTAGAACAAAATATTTTTTCCACAGAATTAGTTAATAAATTTAAAGATTTAGAAGTTGCTATTAAGGCTGAAGAAGAAAAATTACAAAATTTATATGGCGTAGAGAAGGAACTTAACAATTTAACATTAGTGATTAATACAGGTAAGGACTATTTAAATGAGTTAGAAATACGTAAACAAAATGAAACCGCTAGAATAGAACAAGAACTAAAAAAACTAGAAGAAGAATTGGCACAAAAAACAGAAGATTTAACTAAAGAATTTGAACATAAAAACGAAACTTTAAAATTAGAACGAAAAAGAGAAATAGAAGAATATGAATATAAAGTAAAAAGAGAAAGAGAGCACTCAAATAATGCTTGGGAAGATGAGAAACAAGTTCGTGAACAGAATCTTAAAATAAAAGAAGAAGAAACAAAGAAATTATTAGATGATGCTAAAGCAAAATCTAAATATTTTGAAGATTTAGAGAAGAAAGTTGAAGAAATTCCTAATTTAATAAATAAGGAATACGAAAAAGGCAAAATAGAGGCAACAGCTGAACTAGAAAAGGAATATAAATATAATAATGAATTACTAAAGAAAGATTTTCAAAATATTATAGATCGCCAAAATGATAAAATTGAAGCATTGAAAGAAGAACTTGAAAAGGTAAACATCTTAAATTCTAATCTTCAAGAGAAAATGGATAAAGCATATATAGAACTTAAGGAATTAGCAACTAAGACGGTTGAAGCTAACGGTGGAGTTAAAATATTAGGCCAAAACAATCAAAATGAAAATAAATAGGAGACTAAAAAGTCTTTTATTTTTTATATGTAAAAAATAAAATTTATATTAGATAAGTAACCATAAAAAATATAATTCATATCATAATGTAGAGGTGAATTATATGAATAATAATTCTTTAGTAGGTGTAATCGTTGATAGTGGTCATGGAGGTATCGGTTAAATCCAAAAATAGAAGAAATGACTATTTTGGTAAGTAAATACAAGAGTTTAAGGTAC
>CANQIM010000063.1 GCA_947624075.1 uncultured Bacilli bacterium
GAAGGTAGAAGAAACTCTATGGCTCTAGAAATAATAATTATATAAAAAGGAGCTGAATTACTATAATGATTTAACCAGTCAATATTTAGAATAGCTATGAAAAATAATAAAAGTAATATAGCGACAAAAATAAGTAGTAAAAGGATTACTCTTTTAGGACCTATTTTTTCTTTAGCTTTCTTTTTTCTAAAGATATATGTAAGTGTTGCTAAAAGATATGAAGTAATAAAAAAGATAATTAATAAATATGTTGTAGTTGTAAAGGTTGGAATTGTACCAAAGTGATAAAGACTAAATTCTTCTGAAAATATGAAAGTTATAATTATAGATAAAAAACAAATTCCAAATAATATTAATTTCTTTTTCATGTGCACTACTCCTTATTTTAAAGAAAAAGTTAAAGTTACATCGCCTTCTTTTAAAATACCTAATAACTTCTCTTTAGTCATATTTTTTATTGTACCAATTTTGGTAAATGTGTAAGAATTGGTATCATAGTAAATAGTTATTTGATTACCTTGATAGATGATTACATCACCAGGAGATGTCTTGATAAATTTATCATTGGTAGGTAGAGAAAAGCCTAAATCCCCTACTTTTTCAAAATTACCATAGTCATGGGCTTGTACTTCTAGTGGCTTTTCAGCTAGCTTATTTAATAAAGCTTGGGCTGTTGAATTATTTTCTAGGGTTATTGTTAATTCTTCATTATTAACTGTTAATTTTATAGTGTCTTGCATGATAGCCTTTCCTTTCTTTGAAACTCTTAATATAAATATTAAAATTATTAATAGTAATAAAACTATTATCGCTGATATAACTTTTTTCATAATTAAACACACTCGTAATTATCAAATTCGTAGTTACCAATATTTATATTATGATTTCCATCTATAGTGTTACAAACTACTATTGATAAGTCTTTATCTTTAGATTTGTAAATTGTACTGCCTCCATCTTTTAAGATAGAATATAGTTCTAGATTATCAGTTAATTTTTTTATAGCATTATCTAACGAATCACTAGATAAAAATTCTTTTAAAGTTACTTTATTATTAGCAGTAATAATATATAATTCTTTAATTTTTTTCGTCATATAAATATTTCTATTATCATACACTGCATAAAGTTTAAGTGTATTTCTATATTCGTTTGATTTTTCTATATAAAAGTCTATTTTTTCTGTATCATTTGAAACATCATCTGTAGAAAGAGGACAGGTAAATTTTTCTGTTTTAAAATGAGTACTTGTTGTTATGGTATCATTTTCATTACAATAATAAACGTTTACTAGTAAACCTTTTTTGATATAATTTTTTTCTCCTAGGTTTTCTTTCAAACTAATTAGAGGGCTATTTTTTAAAACTATAGCTTGAATAGTATCAATGAAGATAAAAAATACTATCAGTGATAAAATTATTAAAATTATTTTTATACTTTTCTTCATGATTATTCTCCTGTTATTCCTTATTACATTTTAATTATAGCATAAAACCATAGCTTTTTAGGTTTATTTTCGGTTTTTAGGAGTTTGCTAAAAAAAACAATATCATTTGTAGATATTATTTTTCTTTTTTTATAATTAGTTTGTCACAAAAAGCTAAAACTGCTGGTAATAAGAATAATATAAGAATTGTTGAGCAAACAGTTCCAGCAGAAATAGTTTTGCAAATTTTAGAAGCAATAGCTGATGTGAAACTAGCAATTATTAAAGTTACAATAGTAAGAATGGAACTTGATGTTAGGATAGTGTGAATTGATTTATTATAAGATTCTATTACAGATTCTTTAATACTTAATTTACGACGGTGTTCTAGATAATATGAAGTATAAAGAATAGCATAATCAATTGTTGCACCCATTAAAATACTTTGAACTATTAAGATAGCGATGAAATAAACGTTTTGCCCAGTAAAAGATAAAATTCCCATTGTCAAGTAAACAGCACATTGAATTATTAAAACTAAAATTATAGGTATAATTAAAGATTTAAAAGTAATAGCTACTACAACGAATATAGCTAACATTGTAATAATAGTTATAAAATTTAATTCATTATCAAAAGTCTTACTTATTTCATAGGCCATAGGAGAATCTCCTATTACATAAGAGGTATTTATATCATTACCAAGAAGTTTTTTAATATCTTTAATAGTATTAAAAGTCTTTTTGCCTTCGGATTCTAAATAAGTATTTAAGACTACTCGAGAATATTTTTTACCTACTAATAATTCTTTAGCATCTTTAATAGTTTGTTTGGCATCAATTATATCTTTTCTCATATCATCGTCAATATAATCAGTGAAGCGCTTATCTTGTAAAATGTCATTATTTAGATACTTAACAAATTCTTCAATAGTCATTTGCCAATTTTCATTATACTCTTTATTACTTCCATAGTAGATATAAAGAACTTCTATCATATCTTTAGAAGCAGAATTTGATAGTTTAGAAAGAATATAAAACATCGCATCATTAGAGTATTTTACATTATTTAAACTATCATTCATTATCTTATTAACCGTAGTTAATTTTGCTATTTTTTCTGGATCAAAACTACTAGCATATTTTTCATTAGTAATGACATCATTTAGTAAAAAGTTAATAAATTCATGTAATGATAGAGTATAATTTTCATTTACATATAAGGAATTATAAAGACCGAAGAGTAAGTCTAGGTTGCTTTTATCAATATTTAATAAAGTTGAAAGACTGTTAGTATTATATTTTTCGTTATTTATAGTTGAATTCATAACAGTTTGTAAAAGTTTTAAGTCGTTTATAGTTTCTTTAGAGACACTACTTAAAAGAGGATCTTTTTGAATTTGCAAAATTAAATTAACAAATTCGACAGGAGTCAAAGTTTGATTGTTAAGATTTGAAAGATATAAAGTATAAATATTTTTAGTAGTTACTTCGTCAAGAGTCATAATTTGAGATAATTCAGTATACGTAAATATTTTATTTTCTCTAGTAAATTGCATTACTTTTTGAAGCAAAGCTAATTTTTCTAAAGAAGTAGCATCCAAATTTTTAGAAATTGTTTCATTTGTTAAAACCAAATCAACAAAGTCTTGAGGAGTCATTTGCCAAGATGATGTGTTATCTATTAAGTAATCTATTAAATTGTAAACTTGATTAATATTTTCTTCATTTATATTGAGAATCTCTGCTAATTCTAAAGCTGAATAGTTATTTTCTATTAAAGGAGAAGTAGCAAGATAAGAAAGCATACTAGTATCAAAATTATCTAAATATGAAATGTTGTTTTTTAGAACGGTTACATAGTTAATGAAATCTGCTAATTTATAAGTGGTAGTATTTTTAGTGTTTAGGTATTTAACTAGGAAAATATCTTTGATTTGTTCTTCAGGTAATCCAAAAAGATTAGCAATTTCTGAAATAGACATTTCTTTAGTTAGTAAATCTTTGTTACTAAAAAGTGATAACATCTTAATATTATTTATGGTAGTTTCATCAAAGTTAGAAGCATATGTAGGATCTTGTAAAACATTATTAATTAGGAAATTAGAAAAATCAGAAATAGATAGTTTCAAATCGATGTCACTTTTAGAAATATAATAAGTAAATAATTTGTCTACTAGAGTTTTTTCAATGTTAAAAGTCGAAGCTATTTCAGAAGAAGTCATTTTCTTATTTAATATATTTTTATTAGTAAAAGTGGCTAAAGTGGTGAGGCTATTTCTACTGACATTATCTATTTGAGAAGCGTATTTTTCATTAGGTAGAACATCTTTAGACATAAAATTAACAAACTCATTTAAAGTCATTTCAGTATTAGTGTTTTTAGATAGATAATAGATGAAAAGATCTTTGATACTAGCTTCATCAATTTGTAAGATTTGAGCTATATCTTTTGGTGTTTTCTTTTCATTAATAGAAGAAGTGGTAATAAAATTTTTAAGTCTAGTAATGTCACTTTTTATATTGGTATCAATCTTTTTATTAATATTTTCATTGTTATAAGCTTCATTTTCAATAAAGTTTACAAATTCATTAAAAGTTACTTGAGTACTATTTTGCTTGTTATAGTAATTATAGTAAATAATTCGTAATAAATAATCTTCAACTTTAACAGATGAATCTAAATCTTTAAGCTTATCATTTAACTTGTTGAAGGCTAACTTTTCATTTATAGTGTTACCATAAGCTAATACCTCATTAATATTTTTATTATCTTCTAATTTAGAGAGCTTTTTAGCAATTTTTGCTTCTTCCTTATTATCATAGATAATAGCAATTTGATTATTTTCTTTGAAGACTTTGGAAACCTCATCTGATTGTTTATCAGTATAGTCTATTCCTAAATTGCCTTTTAGAAGAAAACTTATAAGAAAGACTAATAAGAATAAAGGAAGGGAAATATAACGTAATTTATAACTAGCTTTTCCAAGTTTAGTTAAATTGAATTTAGGACTTTTCTTTTTAGTTTTAATAATCCATTTATCAAACATTAAAATTAAAGATGGTAAGACAAAGAAAATGCAAATTAAACTGAATAGAACACCTTTTGCTAAGATGAAGCCTAAATCTTTACCAATTTTAAAACTCATAAAGACAAGTGATAATAGACCAACTATGGTTGTAACTGAACTGCTTGATATTGATTGAAAAGCTTTATGAAGAGCTTTTTTCATAGCCTTAACTTTATCTTTTTCAGTCTTTTTTTCTTGATCATAACGATTCATTAACATAATGGAATAATCCATTGATAAAGCCATTTGAAGTATTGAAGCTATTGAATCGGTAATATGAGAAACATTTTCAAAAATAATATTTGTTCCTTTATTTAGAACAACAGCCATAAGGATAGTTGCTAAAAAAAGGAATGGTTCTGTAAAAGATTCACACATTATAAGAAGAATTATTAAGGCGCAAAAAACAGCCAAAGCAACAACCCAAATAGATAAAACTACTTTATTAGATTCAGAAATATTTCCACTAGTGTAGAAGGTATAGTCTTCATATTTATCTATAATTTTTTTATAGACTTGAGAAGCCTTTTTAGAATCACTTTTATCATCTACGGTTATGACATATAAAGTATATTTATCTTTGTTATAATCTTTAGAAGAATCATAATCAACACTTTCTACGCCTGAGATTTTTTCTAAATCCTTTTTCATAGAAAGCTTTTCATCTTTTTTTAGATTTTCAAACATGATATTTAAAGTGCTAGTTTCAGTATTAGAAAACTCTTTTTCCATGATGTCCATACCTATTCTTGTTTCAGAGTCATTTGGTAAATATTTAGCTATATCATAATTTATTTTGACATTTTTAGTTAATAAAGCACAAATGATTGTTAAAATAATAAATAAAACTAAAATGAAATGTCTTTTATCAATAATAAATTCAGTAATTTTTTTCATTAAATAATCAGTCCTTTCATAGAGCCCACATTACATTATATTCTTATATATTCCTTAAAAAAAGCATAATTTAAAGAAATGTGTCTAAATTTAGACAGATATTGTTAAAATGTTTACTTTTAACGTGATTTTTGCTATAATATAAGCAGTTTTTGAAAGGAAGTCCTGTAAATGAAAGTACAATGTCTAAATTCTTCGGCTCTAAAAACAAGAAATATAATTAAGAAAACATTTGCTCAATTATTAAACGAAAAAAAACAGTTAGACAAAGTAACTGTTACAGAATTAGTAAAAAGAGCTGAATTAACAAGAAGTACGTTTTATACACACTATGATAATATTTATCAAGTAGCAGAAGAATATCAAATGCAAACCATTGAACTATTATGTAATGAAGAAGTAAAATTGCATTCTAAAAAAGATATTTTAGACTACTTTGATAATATTTTTTCCTGTTTAAAAGAAAATGAGGAAATATATAAACTATTCTTAAATGCTGACATATCAGTTTTGTTTTTAGAAAAATTAAAAAATATTGCCAGTAAAAAGATTGAAGATGCTCTAAAAGATATTTATAATGATAAATTTTTAGAACTTGATATTTCCTTTTTAATGAATGGAAGTATGTTAGAAATATTAAAGTATTTTCGAAACGAGAGTAAATATACATTAGATGAAATACTATTTAATATAAAGAAGTATTTTACAAAGATTTTTGAATGAGAAGTTTTTAACTTCTTTTAATTTATAGTAAATTTGGCTGTTATATATTTAGATTCTTTATTAACTTGAATTTTTTTCACAAGACGATATGTACCTTTAGATAGCTTGCCATAAGCATATTCCCAATTTAATTTTTTACTAAATTGTTCATCTATATCGAGTGTATAAAGTGGTTCATTAACGAATAAATCATTAATGGTATCAAGCTCGTACCATTTATTTTTGACTTTTTTTTCAAGAAAATATTCTTCATCAAAGCTAATTTCATTTGATGAAGTGTTTTCTATAATAAAAGTTGCTTGGGATGATGTTAGACTATCTTCTTCAAAATAAAATTTAACATCTTTAAAAGAAGTGATGTTTGATTCTTTATTTGTTATAAAAAATAGACTTATTGCTAATACTAAAACTCCACAAATAGCAATAGGAAAAAATTTCTTGCTCATAAATACTCCTTTTTATAACTAGGTTTTTTATCTTTTTAGCTAGTTTCATTGTATACTAATTTCTTTATAAAGTAAATATTATTGTAAAGAAAAAGGTTTGTCTTCAATGTAATTATTTATTTAAGACAAACTTATTTCTAGTTAAACCAAAAATTTGAAAAATCATACTTTAAAACACGATAGACCATGTATTTATTCATTTTAGCAGTAAACTTCTTAATTAAATTATGATCTTTATCATACTCAGCAAAGATGCCTTGTGTACCTGAATCAACAACAATATTACTATTTGACATAGTTTGAACACTACTTACAATTCCAGAATAAGCAACAGGAAAGCTATCAACGAGTTCAAATGTTTTAGCTGATTCATCTACTTTATAAACATAATAATAAGACTCATCACCTTGGAAAGGATTATTGTTAGTAATGCCAATATCACTGTATGAAAAAGTTGGTTGACTATTAGAAACACCATAATTGTTATTAAAGAAAGTTAAATAAAATTCTCCAT
>CANQIM010000064.1 GCA_947624075.1 uncultured Bacilli bacterium
GCAGAATAACCTATACTAAAAAGAAAGATTACCCCAATTATAGAAAATATTAAAATATTATTAAGTTTCTTATTCATTTTGATTCTCTCTTCTACTTTTACTTTAAATATAATCCAATATGGATTATATTTAAAAATAGTATAAGACAAAATGGATTATATGTCAATAGTACAAAACGGATTGTTATAAAATTCATACAGGAGGTAAGTATGAATCGATTAAAAGAAATAAGAGAAGATAACGATTTATTACAAAAGGATATTGCAAAGATAATAAATGTAACTCAAACATGTTACTCAAAATATGAAAAAGAAGACAGAGATATTCCAACAGAAACTTTAAAAAAACTAGCATCATTTTACAAAACAAGTATTGATTACTTACTATATAGAACTGATGAAAGAAAGCCATATCCAAAATCAATAGTAAAAGAAGAAAAAAATAAAAACCAAGATTAAAAAAATAATACTTGATTTTTATTTTTATTGTATATTTAAAATCTTCAATCTTTTTCTTTTATAAAAGTCATAACTTCAGAAATTGTTTTAGAAAAATCAGTAAAGTTAGCATTAAACCAATTAGTATTAAATTGATTATTGAAAAAGGTATACTGTCTTTTTGCATAATGCCTAGAGTCTTTCTTTATTTGTTCTTTTACTTCATCTAAGAATGCCTCATTGGAAAAATACTTTGTGAATTCCTTATAACCAATGGCACTATTTAACACCCTAGAATTAGCATAATCATCCTTTAAGGCTTCTACTTCATCTAGTAGTCCTTCTTTAAACATTTCTTCTACCCTCTTATTTATTCTTTCATATAAATAAGTTCTATCTGTTGTAAGACCAATCACAATATGAGGGTATAATGCTTTATCTTTATTATTAGATGTTTCAACATGATTTTCTAATTTATTTAAAAGTCTTACTAATCTTTGACGATTGTTTTGATGAGGTAATTCAATATTTTTATCTAAGCTTTTAATTTTTTCAAGTATTTCTTCATTAGACAATTCATTATATGTATTAACTGATTCGTCTTTAGAAAAATCATAATCATATAAAGCAGCTTTTATATAAAGACCAGTTCCGCCAACAATGATAATTCTTTTATTTCGTTTGGTTATTTGTTCTATTAATTGTCGAACATCTTGCTGGTAATTAAAAACTGAATAATATTCAGTAGGAAGACAAATATCAACTAAATGATGGGGTGCTATACTTTGCTCATCTTTAGTCGGTTTAGCACTACCAATATTTAGCTTTTTATAAATACTTACGGAATCACCATTTATTATTTCAGCATCTAATTGTTTAGCTAATTCAATACTTAGTTTTGTCTTACCAACACCTGTTGGGCCAACAATTACAATAATATTTTGCATACAATACTCCTTTGTCTAATCAATACTTCTTTTAAATAATTTCTCTAAATCATATTTAGTATAAGTAATGATAGTTGGTCTGCCATGAGGGCATGTAAAAGGGTTTTCACATTTACGAAGTTCATTTAATAAGAATAATTGATCATCATAAGAAATATAATCATTAGCTTTAATCGACATTCTGCAAGCCATAGTTGAAGCCATACGCCAAACAAATTCATCAAAATTAAAGCCTTCTTTAGAAATAATTATGTCAATTACTTTACGAATGCACTCCTCAGCTACATCTTCTTTTATCCAACTAGGATGTGATCTAATAATAACAGTATTTAAACCAAATTCTTCAACAGCAAAACCATATTCTTCAAGGATAGAAAAATTCTCTTTTAAAATAATAAATTCATTAGCTGGTAATTCTATTTTGATAGGTACTAATAAATCAATAATTAAAACTTTTTCTTTTAAGGCTTTAAGAACTTTTTCATAATTAATTCTCTCAGCTGCTGCATGTTGATCTATTATATACATACCATCTTCATTTTCAGCAATAATATAAGTTAAATAAACTATTCCCTTAGGAAACATTTCTTTAATACGATATTCTTCCTTTTCTTGATGTCTATCTTCATCTTCTTCTTTTTCTTCAGCTAACGATACTTCTTTATCTATTTTTGCATTTGCATTATTATTATATTTAACTGGTTCTTCATTAACAGCAAAAGCAAGTTTTGCTTCTTCATACTTTGGTTTTTCATAAACCATCTTTTCAGAAGAATTTCTTATTTGCTCTTTTACTTCATTTATAGAACCTGTATCTCTAACAGAAGCATTAGGAATTAGATTTAGCATTTTTAATTTATCAGAAATTAGTTTTTCTATTAAACTTTTTAAAGTTTCCATCTTAGAAAACTTTATATCCATTTTTGTAGGATGAATATTAATATCTACAAGGATAGGATCTACATCAATATTTAAAACGATAATAGGAAACTTATCTTTAGGAATATAAGTATGGTAACAATCTACAATTATCTTATTTAATTCATTATTCTTAATAACACGACCATTTACTAAGGTAGTTATTGAATTACGATTACTCTTAGTAACTTCAGGGTATGAGATATAACCACTTATATAATAATCATCATTTTCACCACTAATAGCAGTCATTTTTTTTGTAACATCTACTCCATAAATTTCATAAATAACCTTTAATAAGCCGCCACTGCCATCAGTACTTAATAATACTTTATCATTATTTTGTAAAGTAAACTTTATATTAGGATAAGAAAGAGCCATTTTATTTACGTAATCAACTATATTAGCTAATTCGACATAAAGATTTTTTAAGTACTTTAGACGAACAGGAGTATTATAAAATAAATCTCTTACTATAATGGTTGTTCCTTTTTGTAGGTCACTTCTTTCAATTTTTTTATCTTTACCACCACTTAAACTTACTAATGTACCAACATTACCATCGGATGTTTTTAAAGTTACATTAGAAACAGAAGCAATTGATGGTAAAGCTTCACCACGGAAACCCAATGAAGATATATAAAATAAATCATCTAAATTTTTCAACTTTGAAGTAGCATGACGCAAAAAAGCCATAGAAGCATCTTCTTCATCCATACCTATGCCATTATCAGTTACTTCTATTTCCTTCACACCTGAATCAATTAATCTTATACTTATTTCAGTACTTTTAGCATCAATGGAATTTTCAACTAATTCCTTTACCACATTCATTGTCTTTTCAACAACTTCACCAGCAGCAATTTTGTTAGCTAAAACTTCATCCATTACTTGTATTTTACTCATTCTTTACCACCTTAACATGAAAAATTTTCGCCAGTTGGAAACGTTTTTTCTAGTGTACCATCATAACCAGGACAATCTAAATCCACACGATATAAAACAGAATCAACAGCTTCTTTTGTTGCACCTTTCTTTAACATAAATTGAACTTCACCAGAGCATCTAGTTTTAGTGGTAGGATCAATTGCAGGAGTCATATATCCTTCTTCTACTAGTTTTTCTAAAGAAACAGATTTAGTTTCACAATCATACATGGTTGTTTCTAAATTATTTTCCAAAATATATGTTTCACAACCACGACTTGCTGCTGTAAAGATACTATCATAAGCATCTTTTTTAGCTTTATCTAAATAGCTAGTAGCAGCACCAATCGCAACACCACTCATAATACCTAAAATAGCTATAACCGCTAACAATTCTACTAAAGAAAAACCTCTTTTATTCATCCTTATTCCTCCAATAATACCATTATACTACAATTCTTTTAAATAGTTAAATAAATTCTTAGCAACATCCATGGAAACAACTTCGGCTAATTCTTCAACACTTGCTTCCTTCATTTTCTTTAAAGAACCAAACTTTTTTAGTAATTCTTTACGTCTTACACTACCAATTCCAGGGACTAAATCTAAAACGCTAGCAAGAGCACCTTTCGCCTTTATATTACGATGATAACTAATAGCATATCTATGAACTTCTTCCTGGATTCTTGTTAAGAAAAGGAATAAATTACTATCTTTACTTATCTCTAGTTTTTCTAAATTTTCATTGACAATATAGTTAGTACGGTGGTTTTTATCTTTAGCAAGACCAATTATATGAATATCTAAATGTAAGCTAGTTATTATTTCCTTTGCTACATTTACTTGTAATTCTCCTCCGTCCATAACAATTAAATCAGGTTTTTGTAAATTTTCCATTAAGACTTTATAATACCTACGATATAAAACTTCTCTCATCGCTGATAAATCATCTTTTACTTCACTACTAATTTTATATTTACGATATTCATCTTTACAAGGCAAAAAGTCTTCAAAAACAACCATTCCACCAACGTAAAAAGTTCCAAATAAATGAGAGTTATCAAAAGACTCCATACGAGATACTTTATCTACTTTTAATAAGCTTTTTAATTCTTCTAAAGCTTGATAGCGAATTTCATCATTTTTCTTTAGAGTTTCTTCTTGTAAATCGATTTGTTCCTTAGCATTTTCTTTAGCTAAATCCATTAGATTTTTTAATTTACCTTTAAGTGGTTTTATTACTTTTACATTAAAATATTCGGCTAATAAGTTTTCATCTAATTCAACAGGAATATATAATTCTTTAGGTAAAAGACTTTTTTCATAAAACTTAATTAGATATTCAACTACTTCATCACTACCTTCTTCAATAGTTTGAATTATCTCATTATGACGACCAAATAAACGTCCTTCTCTTATAAAAAAGATTTCAATTGATAAATAATTTTTATCATAATAGTAATTTACTAAGTCAAAGTTATAATTCTTATTCAAATCAATTTTTTGTTTCTTTAAAGTAGTTTTAATATCTTCAAGCATATATTTAAATTCATTAGCTCTTTCATAATTTAAAGCTTCACTTGCTTTGTACATTTCTTCTTCTAATCTTTTGGTAACAATATCAGCATCACCCTTTAAAAAGGCAATGATTTCTTTTTTCATTTCATTTATTTTTTCTTGTGGTATTTTATTTGTACAATAACCAAGACATTCATTAATATGATAATATAGACAAGGTTCTTTCTTTAAATGTTCACACTTTCTTAAAGGATATAGCCGATTAATCATATTAACTGTTTTTCTAGCAGCAGAAGCATTGGGATAAGGTCCATAAAGATGATTTTTATTTTTCTTACGCTTTATATTACGTACTATTTTTAAAGTAGGATATGTCTCATTAGTTAGTTCTATGTAAGGATAGCTTTTATCATCTTTAAGTAAAATATTATATTTAGGATCATATTTTTTAATTAAAGTTATTTCTAAAATTAGAGATTCTAATTCAGATGAGGTAACAATGTATTCAAAGTCATCTATATCTTCAACAAGTAAACGTGTTTTTCCTGTTACAGTACCAGTAAAATAACTTTTTAGACGATTCTTTAAATTTTTAGCTTTACCAACATAGATAATTACCCCATCTTTATTTTTCATTTGATAACTACCTGGTTTAGTTGGTACTAAAGCTAATTTTTCTTTAAAATCTTTCATACTTTTCTCCTTATAAGAAAAAATACCTTATTGGTATTTTTCCATTGCTTTCATCATTTGATTTATTTGTTTCTCATTAGGCTTTCTTCCCATTTGCATCATTAAAGCTTTAATCATGTCCCTATTAATTGGAGGATTTTTTTGAAAATATTTTTTCATATAATGTCTAGCTCCAAAGAAACCAATAATTATTCCTATTATTAATCCAAATAAAACTCTTAATATATCCCATAACATGCTAATCATCTCCCTAGATATATTTTACCTAAAATTACTAAATTAAACAAGTGTTTTTTCTTTTTCTAAATAATCATGTAAAAAGAAAAAATCTTGATAATGAAAATCACATACAAAAAAATTACTAGAAAAAGAATTTATAATTTCAAAGAAAGAAGAATAATCTTGATCAAGTTCTAATTTCATATAACTACCTTTTATAGTTAAACGACTTATTTCATCTTTATATAGATTATTATAAATATGGGTATCTTTTCTTTTAACATAGGGAATATCACGATGTAGTTTAATAAAAATATCTTTATCCATTTTAGCTTTTTCGATTGGTAAGACTAACTGACGAAATAAATTATAGCCATACTCTACTTCTGTTTTATCTAAATAATATATTTGGCGTAAAATATTATATAAAACACGTGAGTTATCTTTATAAAGACTTATAAACTCTTTTTTAATATTAAAAATAAAATAGATTTTCATACTTATCACCATTACTATAGTAACAAATATAAAAGTCTATTTTTGTCGAATTTTATTTTAATAAGTTTTCTATTTTTTCTTCTAAAGTATCTATATCAAAACCAAATTTCTTATAAACATCTTCTTTTTTACCACTAGCACCAAATTTATCTAAAGTAATTAAGTATTTATCGTTAAAGATTAGTTTAGACCAACAGTATGATGAAGCTGCTTCAATTACTATTTTTCTTATTTCTACTGGTAAGACTTCTTCAATATATTCAGGGTCTTGTTTTAAGAAACGTTCTAAGTTAGGCATTGATACTACTCTAATTTCAAAGCCTTTTGATTTTAGACGATAGGCAACTTCCAAGGCACTATGAACTTCTTCACCAGATGAGATAATTATACCATTAGCCTTTTTCTCGGGATCATAAAGGATATAGCCACCTCGTTCTACTTCATTAGCTTTAGTAAGTTCTAATATAGGTAATTTATTTCTCGCTAAAGCAATAACAGATGGGCCAGAGCTTTTAGCTAAAATACTGCGATAAGAACCTATTACTTCGTTAGCATCAGCTGGACGAAAGACATCCATATTAGGAATACTTCTTAAAGAAAGTAATTGTTCTACTGGTTGATGAGTTGGTCCATCCTCCCCTACACTGATTGAGTCATGTGTGAATATATAAATTGGTGCAAGATTCATTAAAGCAGACATTCTAATAGCTGGACGAAGATAATCACTAAAGCTTAAGAAAGTTGAAGCAAATGGACGAAAACCACATAGCGCTAATCCATTAGATATTGCTCCCATAGCATGTTCTCTTACACCATAGAAAATATTTTTACCTAAATAATCTTGAGAAGAGAAATTGCCTCCTTCTTCAATATAAGTACGATTAGAACTAGCTAAATCTGCACTACCACCAATAAT